>NZ_JALPRH010000019.1:0-164882 GCF_030464795.1 Paraburkholderia sp. SECH2 | reverse complement strand
GCTTTGCCCAGTCTGACGGCGACTACACCACAGCCATACCAGCCCTTTCCCTTCATCGCCGGAAGGGGCCAACCGAGCCGTTGCACTGCATCTTTAGCCTCGGGCTGGGCGTCGTTGCCCAGGGCCATAAGCAGGCGTTGGTAGGAAAAGAAGTGGTGAACTACGGTCCCGGCCAATCGATGCTGACAAGCATCGACCTGCCTGTGATCTCGCACGTCACGCGCGCGAGTATTGAGGAACCGATGCTGGGCCTGATGCTGACACTGGACAGCCGTGACATCGTGAAGACAGCTGCGGAGATGCAGTTGCCGGCTCCGCCTCGAACACCTGCCTTCACGCCCATCACGATCGAAACCCTTGACGATGCCTTGATCGGCGTCCTGATCCGGCTGATCGAATTGCTGGACCAACCGGCATTGGCTCCGCAATTGGCGCCGCTCTTTCAGCAGGAAATCATCGTGCGGCTTCTCGCTGGCCCCCACAGTCCGCAGTTGCAGCACCTTGCGGCCAACGGATCGCCGAGCCAACAGATTGCCAGGGCCGTGAGATGGCTCAAGCAGAATTTCTCGAAGGGACTCCGGGTGGATGACCTGGCCGCGCACGCGCACATGAGTCCTTCAACGTTCCGTCAGCATTTCCGCAACATCACCGGAACAAGTCCTCTGCAATATCAGAAGCAGTTGCGCCTGCAGGAAGCGCGGCAGTTGATGCTCAACCTTGGCATCGACGCGGGTAGTGCCGCGATCCAGGTCGGCTACGAAAGCGCCTCGCAGTTCAGTCGCGAGTACAGCCGTCTGTTCGGCGCGCCTCCCCTGCAAGACGTGAGGCGACTGCGGCTGTCGTGATGCGCACGTTCACGACCGGCAGGAAGCGATTGTTGACGATCCAGGTCACGGGGTCGAACGGCTGTTTGTGGCCGCCGACTGCCCGATGCCGACGGCAGAGGCCGCATCGTTCCCACCTCAGTTGGTTTCCGCACACGTCACCACCGCTGTCCAAACCGGCCGTTCCGCCGCACGCCGGGAATTTCATTTCTCAATAATTGGGCGCGCGGCGAAAATCGGCCTATAGTATTCGTAATATGAATCGTCAATGACCGTACGCGAAAACGAAAACAGGAAGCCGGGGGGCTTATGGAAACGTTGATCGACGAGGAGATAGCGCACATCGCGCGGGTGATGAGACCGTCGCTGGTTGGCGGCCCTCTCGGTCCTATACTGCCTGCGCAATACTGGCGCTGGCGACTACACGGGCTCCTGGACGCACCGCACCTGACGCGGGTCCAGCTTTGCGCGCTCGACTGCCTGTTGCTGCAGCTGGGCGCATTTGAAGTCAGCTTCAAGAGCCGACCGTCAGTAACGAGCGAACCGCCATCGGGGCGATTCCACGCCAGAAACACCTCCATGTAATCATCAGCCGCACCTGAAAACCCTGCAAACTGACTTTAACGGCTCAGTTCGACCAGCAGACTTTCCGTGCCCTGCGCGTTGCAAAATTGCGCCAACACCGCTTAGAGCGCCCTGCTCTACAACGCCTCGCCGAGGTTTGCCACGATAACGGGTGTTATCCCGGCGGTGCCTCCCACTTCTCCCGGGCACGGCACCGGTCATGACGGCTGCTGTCGCCTCAACGCCACTCCGGCTGCAGGCATAGCCAAGCCGAAGTGTCAGTCGCCTCGAAACCGGCACCGTTTGGTGCACGCGCGGCGCGGAAAAGCTTGGCCTCCCTGCCGCTCGCAGATTTTTCATAAAAGAAATGACCAACATTTGAACAATCGTGCTTTTATTGCTCGTGCACCAACAACGGTTCACGACACGCGCCGAGGCCCGACAGGCCATCACCGAATACATCGAGATCTTTTACAACCGGCAACGCGAGCAGGCGCATCTCGACTATCCGTCGCCGCGACCTTCACGCAGCGATTTTATAAAACGCAACTTGCGGTGTAACCCATTGCTCTCCACTATTGACGGCGGACCTCATCGTTGTGGGTGGCATTGAGATGATGCATATGATCCGCAAGGGGAAAATGAAATACGCCAAAGGAATCGGCGGGTCAGCCGCAAAGCAATTCTATTCCCTCGCCTCATAAACGATCGCGACCCACGCACTGCGCTCGCCCCTCCGTCCTTATCGCGACGGTGAGCGCTCTACTCCCGCTCGCCGCGCTTGCACGGCATCTGAAACCTTGCCTGCTGCATCGCCATGACGATGGAAGGGCCACCGATGAGATCGAGTAGTCGCCTCATGGGTCAAACGTCTGCTTCCATACGACTTAGCGCCGGCACGATGCACAGCGTCATACGCGCGTCATGCGTTGGCGCCTCGCGCCGCCGGCTTCAGCATTGGGTCGAAGGCGGGTCAAATGGCTCGCAATCATGCCGGCCACAATTTCCGCAACCGTCTGCGCGCCGAGTGGTTCGTCGCAAAGCAATTCGACCGTCGCGTAGATAAGATCCACCGCGATGCGTCCGGCAAGTCGCAACTGCTCGACATCAGCGTCCGGAAACGCTGCCGCCATCACGGCAGTTTGCTCCTGTGTCACGCGCGAGTGAGAATGAAGACGCAGTTCCTGCAACGTCGGCACCGCTCGCAGGGCACGCAGGATCCAAACGCCGCCCTGCGTCCGCTCGGTGACCGCATATGTATCAATTATCAGGCCCCGCAATGCCCGCTCGAGGTCCTGCGTCGATCCCGTAAGCGCCGCCGGCGTGATCCAGTGCGGGATCAACTCGTTCTGTCGATCCATCAACCGTTCCCCCAACACGCGCAGCAACGCATATTTATTGGGGAAATACCTGTAGAGCGCGGGCGGAGTCAGACCGGCGCGCTCGCATACCAGGTTAGTCGACAAGCGCTCGATGCCGACGTCAGCCAGTGTCTGTGCGGTGACGGCAATGATGCGTTCGTAGGTTTCGGTTGCGCGCTGCTGTTCCGGCTGCTTCTTTGCCTCGAGCGATGGCGATGGCCGCTTCGCGGTTCGGGTGGTACGGGCTTTTTTCGTCGCAGTGGCCACTGAATATCCTTCGCCGGTCGCGACCGCTGCGCCCCGGCATGTCGGCGTGAAAGGTAATCATGATTATATCCCCACCGCCTGTCGCCGACTCCCTATTCGCTCCATCGCGGCCAGTCGCGGCCGCTCATCGAGCATTCACCCCAATCCGCACCGAGCACCGCCGCAAAAAGGCCTGCGCGCCAGTTCTGCGAGGACTATCAACGTTCTCGCCGCGCTTTCAGCACGGGGTTATCCCCAATTAGAAAATACTTGAATCACAAATTTTTCGCCTATACGATAGTCTTCACTACCGTTGAGTCACCTGATTGTTCGTCCGGAACTGAGCGCCTGCGTCGGATGCTATCGGCGAACACAGAGCGTTGGTAGCAGTCTGGAAACAGTGAACCTGACGACTGACATCCTCTTCGCAGCGGCACAAATTACTCATTTAATTAGGATATCGATATGTATGCAAAACGCCTTGTATGCTGCCTCATTCCGGTCATCGCGGCGACGACGCTGCAACCGGCGTTTGCCGCCGGCCCCGATGACGCAAAGGGCCTCTGGCGCTCTGCGGATGGCAACGCTGTCATCGAGTTCAAGGCGTGCGCAGACGAACCCTCTTCGTTGTGCGGCACGATCGTTTGGGATAAGGACGCCGGCACGGCCTCCGATACATGCGGCGTACGCATCGCAAAGCTCAAGCGCTATGACGACGACGCGTGGCGCGATGGCTGGGTCTTCGACCCACGCACAAATAAGCATTACAAGGGTGCGGTCCGTATTAACAGTTCGCGCCTCGCCGTGCGGGCATACATTGGCACGGAAATGCTGGGCGAAACCGAGCAGATGACGCGCGAGCAATCGCTGCCCGCATCACCCGTCTGCAAGCACTAGCCTTCGTGCCAGAAGAAAACCATGAACACAACACTCTTTTCGCGCGTCTGGCCCGTCTTCATAACTGCCTCAGTCATGTGCACCAATGCACGTGCCGACGACATGGACATCGCCAGCTACTCCTTCACCCCGTCGGCTACCCTGATGTCCGACGTCCGCACCAGGGGCGTCTCCGACTCGCTGAATGGACCCGGTGCAAGGCTCTCTATTGAAGCCGCCCATGAAAGCGGACTGGTCGCCGTCGCCGAAATTAACAACGTAAGCCGTAAGGAGTTCACGAATGGCAACGGCACCGACATTACACTTGCTGGCGGCTGGCGCTTCGGCAATCCGGACAAATGGCACTTTGGCATAGGCCTCGCAACCGAGATTTTTCCAGGAGCGAACTTCGACTCCCCGCAAGCCTTCGACTTCGTGAACCAGGTGCCGACCAACGTTACCAGCACCCATTACAACACCGACTACGCGTTGCTGGAATTCGGCTATGGCAACCTTCAGGGCCGTGCGATCGACGTCATCTCGAAGACCTATCGCGGGGCAAATACCGGCGGCGTGTGCGGCGCAATGCTGCAGTTCAATGCCGACCCCACGCAAGCGCTCAATTGCTATGCCAGAGGCAACCATGGATCGCGCGGCACCCTGCTCTTCGATCTCGACTACCAGTACGCGATACGGGGCGACACCACGCTGAAGCTGCACACCGGCTATCAGAAAGTGGCGAATTTCCCGGAGGCCAACAGTTTCGATTACAGCATCGGAATCACGCACGTCAGATGGGGATTTGAGTGGAATCTCACCTGGGCCGCTGCAATCGTGAGAACGCCCGCGCTCTTCGCCGTTCAGGATGGCAACGCCGTCAAGTCGACGTCCAAACCGACATTCCTCGTGTCAGTCTCGCGCAAGTTCTGAGGCGCCTCACGCCTCAACTGGCTGACGACGTCCAGCAAGAACATCTCGTCGTATACTTCAACAGTCAGGGGAAAGTCATGGAATCTATTCAACCCACCGTCACGAGCCGACAGCCCATTGTCGCGGCCCTGTCGATAGGATCGGTTGCGCTACTGATGATCGGCCTGCAGCCAATTCTGCTTGGCGCGATGGTCGATACTCGACACGCGACCCTCGAGGGCGTAGGCGTCATCGCGATGAGCGAGATCGTCGCACTCGGGATCGGCGTCGTGCTTGGAGACGCGCTGCTGCCCGTCGGCAGACTGCGTATCATCACCCTGCTCGCGGCCCTGATCATTTCCGGTTTCGACGTCCTGACCGCAAGGCTGACAGGCGACACAGCGCTAGCTGCCGTTCGTGCGGCAGCAGGTCTTGGCGAAGGCGTACTGGTATGGGTAACCACCTGCGTCATCGTTCGTTCTCGCACTGCCGACCGGCTGGCCGGCGTCTTTCTCACTGTCCAGACGCTCGCACAGGCAAGCGTGGCCGCGGTATTTGCCCGTGCGGTGATTCCTCACGGGGGCTGGCAGGGCGGCTTCGCCATGCTGGGCGCACTGGCGCTCGTCCCTTGTGTGCTTTCGCTACGGCTGCCCACTACGCTAAAGCCTATCTCGCACCATGCCAGCCGGCCGTTCGTGTGGTCCGTCATATCCGCGATGCCGCTTCTGATCGCCTTCGTCCAGATGGCAGCAATCGGTTCGCTATGGGCCTACCTGGAGCCCATCGGACAGCGCGCCGGTCTAGATGCACAAGCCGCCCAGACCGCAGTGTCCGCCGTTCTCTTCACGCAGGTAGCAGGCGGTATAGCGGCGGCCGGCGCGGTCAGATACGTCGACAATATGCTGACCCTGATCGGCGGCGCAATCGCACTCGCGTTGATCCCAATCGGCATGCATGTGCTTCCGGCTGGGCATACTGCCAGCTTTATCGCGCTGTGCGGCGTGTTCGGCTTTGTATGGCTGTTCCTGATGCCGTTTCACATCGGCCTCGCGTTGCGGCTCGATCGGAGCGGGCGCGTCGCGACGCTCGCGCCCGGCGTTCAACTGCTAGGTACCGCGTTTGGACCGCTCGTCTCGTCGTTGGTCGTCAAAGGTGACGATGCCAGTCCGGTTCCATTCGTCACACTAGGCTTCTCGTTCACCGCGATAGTCGTCGCGACCACCGCATACATACTTCGTCGGCGTTCAGCGTGTGCGCCCCGCACGCTGGAAGAATCGAACGCGCACTAACAAGCGTCGATCAACGGCAGTTACTGCGTGACATCATCGGGACCGGTGAAATCGTCAAAACGTATACCCGAGCGACGTGAAAACCGTGGCCCCCGTTCTACGCTGAACGACGGGGCTATCAGCGACGATGTTCGTATAGCGCGTAACACCCAGTGTCAGATCAGCGGACCAATGCTTGTCAAACGTGTGGGTCCAGGTGGCCGCGAGGGAAATGGCGTAGAGTCCCGCTCCCGGCGTGTAACGCCTGAGACCAGAGTTAACGCTCTGCGACGGCGTCACGCCAAAATAGGTTTGATTGTACTGACCGTCGCCCAACTTCGCGTCCATATCCATGACAATCGAATCCACGGCAGTCTGCAAGGCCGTACTCTCCAGCCCAAATTGATACTGATTGCCACGCGTGTGCCCATCAAGGCCGAATTCGGCCTGTGCATTCACTGAAAGCCATGGGGTAATTCGCTGTGAAAGTGTGACGGTACTGGTAACTGTTCCTTTCACGTCCCCCATTCCCTTCAGATAGTCCGAACCCGGGCGGAAGAAGTCCTTCTCGTCTGCGCGGCCGTAATCGTAGTTAAATGTCTGCGATATATAAAATCCAGACACCGTCTGATATTGCACACCGGCGCCACGAATGAAGTCCGCGAAAAAGATGCCGCGACTGATATTAAATGTCGGTAACACCTCAAAGCGAAAATCTCGAGCGCCCATGTACCGCTGGTCAACGCCGGCACCCACTCCGATGCTGACGTCAGTATGCGCGCCAAGGATTTCGCCGATCGTCGATGTCTGCGCAGCGTTGTCGGCGGGTGTCTGGGCCTGCGCTGTTGTGGAAAGCAGAACAAGTGTACCCATTGCGGCCAGCAGTGCCTGCGCGGCAACGCTGGCTGGTTTGAAAGACCGATACATTAAACCTTCTGATTGTTGCGGGTATGAGCAATGGTCCAAACTATGCGGCCTCGCGCTAAGCCGATTGAGACCGAACGCGTTGACTCAGATCTCATTGACAAATAATCCGATTCTTGTTTAGTGGCGCCCCGTCATTCGTGCCGCCGCGATTGCCAAGCAAGCGAAAGCTGCCTTGTCGCTTGCCATCACACCTTTGCGAGGAAATCCACAACGCGCTGCACGAGTCGCGTCTTCAGTCGGGTGTACGGGGGAAAGAACAATCTGGCCGTCAGGAACCTCCCGCCGGTCAACACGGCCCGTTCATGGGAAAACGCCTTGAATCCGAAGAAACCGTGCGCATTGCCGATCCCGGCCTGGCCGACGCCTCCGAACGGAAGCCCGCTGTGCGCGTACTGCTGCAGGCAGTGGTTGACGCATGCGCCCCCCGAACTCGTTTGCTGCAGCAGACTATCTATCGCGGCATCGCGGCGACTCCACATATATAGTGAGAGCGGTTTGGGGTGGGCATTGATATAGGCGATCGCTTCGTCGATCGTTTCGAACTCGATGATGGGGAGTATCGGGCCGAAAATTTCCTCATCGCAAATACGGGCACGGGGCGTGACGTTGCCGAGCAGCGTAGGCGCGACGTAGCGCTCGGCGTGACAATATGACCCGCCCGATATCAGCTGCGCGCCCGTAGCGAGCGCATCGTCCACAAGCGCAGCGAGACGCGTGACGTGACCGGTCGAGATGATCCTCGCGAGATCCGCGGTCGTCGCGATCTGGTCGCCGGCTGCGCCGAAGTGGTTTTCGATTGTCTTCCTGCAGCGTTCCACAAAGCGGTCGCGAACGCTGCGATGGACAAGCAGATAGTCCGGCGCAATGCACGTCTGCCCGGCATTAACGAGCTTCGCCCAGATCGTGGTTTCCGCTGCACGCTCGATGTCCGCGGTTTCGTCGACGATGACGGGTGATTTACCACCCAGCTCCAGCGTGACGGAACTCAGATGCTGTGCGGCCGCAGTCATGACTATCTTGCCCACCGCGGGGGAACCGGTGAAAAAAATGTGATCGAAAGGCAAACCCAACAGGGCCTGCGCGGTCTTCACCCCGCCTTGAATCAGCGCGACCTCATCGGGCGCGAACACGTCGCCGATGAGGTCCGCAATCACCGCGTTGACATGCGGCGTGAGTTCGGATGGCTTGATGATGGCCGTGTTGCCGGCGGCAATCGCCGAGATCAGCGGGCCGATCAGCGTGTTGACCGGATAGTTCCATGGACTGACGATCAGGCAGCGGCCTCGCGGCTGATAGACGATTCGCGCCGCCGTTCCCAAGGTGGTCAGCGTCGGCTGCACGCGGATCGGACGCATCCACTTCCGTAGATGCCGGATCGTATGGCGTAATTCGTCGACGACGGGCAGGAATTCCGTCAGTTCGATTTCAACGTGTGGCTTACGGAAGTCACGGGCAAAGGCTTGGTAGAACGCCTGGCGCCGCTGCAGCAACGCGGCGCGCAGGCGTCGAAGTTTGTCGATGCGGTCACCGGCGCTGGACCGCCGCAAGTTCAGGGCGACCGGCCCCTGAGCGTGGAAGTGCTGTTCGAGAACAGCCAGATCAGGGTCGTGTACGTTCAGGTGATCCATAGGCGCATGACGGGAATCGTGGAATTGCGATAGACAGTTGTGGTGTTGGGGCGTGCCGGTCGGCTGCTGCAGCCACGGTCAGTAGCCGCGACTCTCTGGCGGAAGCACTCCGACCGCGAACGATTCGATTGCGCGTCGCTGGTCTTTGCGAAGGCGCCCGTTAGCGACGAAGCGCACGAGCCACGGGAGCCGGGTCATGCGGCTGCCTGCTGCCGCCGCGAGCACATAGGCTTCCGCGCATTTCTCGAACAGCTCGGCATTCAGCGCCATGCGCTGGCAGGTCGTACCCAAACACACAGGCCTGCCCTTGAACAACACGGCATTGCCTCCCCGCTGCAGCGAATGCGCCAACTGACCGACGTTCGCGATTGCGGCGCCCATTCGTCCGAGATGCCGCGCCTGTTCGTCAAACAGGATCGGGATCGCACCGGAAAAATCGGCAAGGCAGTTGCCGTAGCGACCGCCGCCGTATGCAATTGCGCCGACGTCGCTGCGCAGCCGATAGATAGCGGCATGGACTGACGCGATGTCGTCGGCGTGATCGCAAACGTCGATCGACAGCCGCTGAGCGGTGTTGTCCAGAACGTTGCCGAAAAGCATGCTGCGTGTGCCGGGACAGCGAAGCGATACGCTCGGTGCCGGCCCCCCCTGCTCGCGGCGCAGGAGAAGCTGTTTGTCGCACAGCCGGGCCTTGATTTCGAGCCACTGTGCGGTTAGTAGGTCACGTATATCCATCGCGTTAGACCAGTTTGAAGACATCGTCGAATCGGTTGAGCGCGTCGTCGATCACATCGTCAGTATCGGCCAGGCTCGTGTAAATGCGGCTGCCGGCGAGCGTAATCAGACCGTGTGCGGTGTAGGCGGCGCCCATCTCTTCCATCATGTGCTTTCTGCCCTTCGCTTCTTCCTTCACGCGCAAAAGCTTGAGCAGACTACTGGTGTCAAGAAGCAGCACGCCGGATGTCTGCAGGTGGACGATCGACCCCATGTTGTAGACGACGTAGGGCAAGCCGAGCCGGTCGATGATTTCCTCTAGCCCCCGGCGCAGCCTGTCTCCGGCGCGTCCTGCCTTGCCGGCCGCGTCCACCCGCTCGGCCTCGAGCAGCGCATAGTAGCCCGCCACACAGGAAAGCGGATTGGCCGACAGCGTGCCACCGACAAACGCCCGTTTCGACGTGGTGCCAATCCCACCCACAAGCATCATCATGATGTCGCGGCGCCCGCCTATTGCCCCTGCCATCGGGTAGCCGCCGGTCAGGCATTTGCCGAGCACGGTAATGTCCGGCTTGACATCGAAATAGCCCTGCGCGCCGCCGGGGCCGAGCCGGAAGCCGGTCACAACTTCGTCGAAAATCAGCAGCGCACCGAATTCGTCGCAGAGCGCGCGCACGTGCCGGTTGTAATCCCGATGGACCGGCCGTGTGCCACTCTCGGGGCCGAGTGGCTCGACCATGATCGCGGCGGTTCCGCCGCGCAAGCGGTTGATCTGCAGCTTGCGCCGCAGCGCGTCGAGGTCGTTCGGATAGCATTCCTGCGTATAGCCAGTCGCGCTGCGCGGAATGCCGATCGCCTCCATCCGTCCGGTTCCGGGCAAGCGCATGCCGTATACGACCTGATCGCTCCAGCCGTGATAGGCACCGCCCACCTTGATGATCCATTTTCGTTTCGTGTACGCACGCGCCAATCTGATCGCACCCATGACCGCCTCGGTGCCCGAGCCCAGCAGGCGGACCATGTCGACTGCCGGCATCGACCGGCATACGAGCTCGGCCAGCTTCACCTCATATTCGTGTAGCAGTCCGGTTACCGGACCACACTGGTCCAGCACTTCATTGACCTTGCTGCGGATCGCAGAATGACTGGAGCCCAGAAGCGTCGGGCCGCCGGCTTGCAGGAAATCGATATAGCGGTTGCCGTCCACATCGGTCAGATGCGCGCCCTGCGCGCTGCTGATCGCGAGCGGGAACGGATGATTGAACGCGAGATTGTGCTGCACGCCGCCGGGAATAACGCTGCGTGCTTCTTCGGCCAGGCGCCGCGAAACGGTGCAACGCTCTTCGAAGTAACGCATGATCTGCGGCATCCGCTCGCGGCGGATCGGCCGCATCGGTTGTTTGACGAGCGCGTCGAAGCGCTGGTAAAGCGATGCGACGTCGGGCCACTCGGAGATCGCGGGACGGATGGCAGGCGCGGCGGCGCCGCTGTTCAGTTCGAGACGGCTTTCGATGGATAGTGAAGACATGGGCAGTCCTATGGCGGATCAGGCATCAAGCGTGGCAAGGACGCGGCTCAGTGCGGGCCGCAGTCGGGGAGTCGACGCGGCGCGCGTCGCGATCTGTTTGCGCAGGCGCTGACGTGCGAGCGTTTCGAGTAGTTCGACATGAAGCAGCGCGTCGTCGACGTCGACGCCACAGCAGAGCGCACCGTGGTTGAACATCAGGTAGGCGTTGATATCGGGCCGCACCTTGCGGGCGAATTTCGCCGCTAACCATCCGCTGCCGGACGGCGCATAGCCGACAACGGGAACGTACGAACCGAGCGCGGCGCGCATGGCGCCGTCAGGGACCGGGATCGAGCGTCCGTGCAACGCACATGCACTCGCAATCGGCTGGTGCGTGTGGATGCTGCAACCGACATCGCCGCGCGCACGGAGCACGCGCGCGTGCAGGCTGCTTTCGACCGAAGGTGCCCGGTCGCCCTCGATCTGCATGAGATCGTCAAGCCGCACTATGCTGACGTTCTCGGGCGTCATCGTGTGATAGTCGGTCGCCGACGGCGTGACCGCAAAGTGTTGCGAGTCGATACGAAGCGCGAGATTGCCACCGGTTCCGGAAAAATATCCGCGTCGGGACAACTCCAGACAAAGATCGACTACCCGTTGACGGTGTGCGAGCGTGTCTGTTTTCATGCTGTGGTCTCCTGAGTCCCGTTAAGACGTCGATAAAGCGGCGATAGCCGCTGCCTGATTTCCTTGAAAGTTTCGAAGTGGTCGTCATAGACCTGCCTGTTCTGCTGCCGCGGCTCATAGATCCGGCGAGGACGCTGGAGGTTGTGCAGATCGGCGAACCGCAACGCGCCGACGCCAACGCCGGCAATGAACGCAGACCCGATCGCATTGGTCTGGATCGGATTGCTCGGTTGCCAGATCGGATGTCCGGTTGCGTCCGCCATGATCTGGCACCAGACGTCGGACTGCGCGCCGCCGCCGACTGCCGTGATTGCCTGCGGTGCCGCGCCGACAAAACGGGTGAACGGTTCCAGCATCCAGCGCGTGTTGAGTGCGACGCCTTCGAGAAAGGCACGAATGATGTCTTCCCGCGAGTGCTCGAGCGACATGTTGATGAGACCGGCGCGAAGGGTCGGGTCTTCGACAGGCGTGCGCTCGCCGAACAACCAGGGCGTGTAGATCAATCCCCGTGCTCCGGCCGGCACGCGCGCGGCGATGACATCGAGCAGCGCGTAGACGTCCGGCTGCTCCTCGTCGCTGAGCAGTTCGTCCGGGTGGTACAGGATGCGATCACGCAGAAACGACAGATTGGCGCCGGCGGTTGATTGAAGCGCCATCGCCAGATAGCGGCCGCCCACGGCGCAAGGCACCGCTGCGATCCTGCTGCGCACGTCCGTCTTCATCTTGCTCACATGAGCACCGAGCCATGACGATGTGCCAAGGTAAAGGTGCGGGAACAGATCGCTGACGGCAGCGCCTACCGCAACGGCCGAATTGTCGACCGACCCGGCGATGACCACCGTGTTTGGCGGGAGGCCGAGCGTCGAGGCGAGATCCGGCAACACAGTGCCCAGTATTTCAGTCGACGGCACGATCTCCGGCAGCTTTTCACTATCTATGCCGAGCATCCGCAGCAGGCAGGCGTCGTAGCGAATGTTCAGCGGATCGCGATTGTCCGTGACCCAGGCCGTCAGCATCGAGTCGCGTGTCGCGCAGTAACGGCCCGTCATGCGCAAGTTCATGTAGTCCAACACGTTGAGGAACTTGTACGTGCGGTTATAGATTTCCGGTTCGTGCTCGCGGATATAGGCCATGTGTCCGGCACAATCCCTGCCGGACAATGCCGGAGCACCGCCTGAACGGCGAATCCATTGCCAGAGTTTCAGCGGACCGTAGCCGGCGACGTTGATCCCGCGTCCTTTCGCGCGACGGCCGATCGCGCGGGCGCCCCGCATGTCGAGCCACAGCATTGCGCGCCCGATTGCGTTGCCGGCACGGTCCACACAGACCGTACCTTCGCCCTGGGTCGAGCAGCAGATCGCCTCAACACGGCTGCGCAATGCGGCGTTGTTCGCGAGTAGCTCGCCGGCACTGTGCAGAAAGGCAGACCACCAGTCGAGCGGGTCCTGTTCCGCACATACGCCGCTCACATGCAGTTCGACCGGCTGGAATGACCACGCGTGCACGACGCCGTCCAGGCTGACGAGCGCGCATTTGCATCCCGACGTGCCGAGATCCACCGCCAGGATGATGCGATCGGCGGGAACGGCGTTGGCGTCTGAAATCTGAAGCAACATAAGTTATCCGAACTTGTTTTGATCCAGCCGTCCCGACTGGGAAAGCTGTGCGATATGCCGACGTCGCAATCGTTGCAAAGCTAACGGCGCGGGAAGCCCAAGTGAATCCGCGCGCTTACACCTCTCAATGCGACCGTAGTACGGTACGGGCTTCGATTTGGCAACAATATAGTCATAACTATCGTATGTCAATGACAAAAAATGCGAAGTTCGGCTTGGCGAACAGGAATGGTTAGTGGGGACGGGTTGCTGCGCGGTTGATCGCGCTCCGCGTGGAAGACGGCGCCGGCGCATGTAGAAAGCGAATCGCTAATTGAAGCTGCGACAGGCGGATGTAGTCATCGGTGCTATTTCATGGCCAAACATGCCGGCGGAGCAGTCGCGACCGGTAACGCATCTTCAGTGGCCACTGCGAAGAAAACAGCGCTCACCTCCAAACCCGCGAAGCGGGTGCAGCCACCGCTCGCGATCAAGAAACAGCCGGAACAGCAGCGCGCAACCGAAACCTACGAGCGCATCCTCGCCGTCACCGCGCAGACATTGGTGGGCGTCGGAATCGAGCGGCTATCCACCAGTCTGGTATGCGAGCCCCCGGGGCTCACGCCCTTTGCACTCTATCGATACTTCCCCAACACGTACGTGTTGCCAAGCGAACCTCGGGTGCGGTTGATGGAACGGGAAAACGAACTGATTCCCCAGTGGATTGCGCTCAAAGTGCTTCGAAGCTCGGTGCAGGACCTGGAACGCGCACTGTGCGGCCGTGACCTGAGCGTCGTCGACGTGTTCGAGCAGGAGCGCACCCATCTGATGCCAATGCCGACACAGTTTGACGGCTATGTTGAGCGCGCAGCACGGGTCTCGTCGACCTGCCTGGTGATGATTGCCCGCAACCGCTACTGAGTGCCATGCGAATTTGCAGGCCAGATGCTCGGCACGCAGCTCTATTCGGGCCGTGTTGTGGTTATGGTTGTGGTTGTGGGCGATGATGCCGTGGTGGCCGAACACGGGCGACTGGCCGCATTACATCCCGTCGATCCAGCGCAAGCCCGGTGCGTTGCGCAACGGTGCTCCGTTCCAAGATATGCCCAAGCCAATACAACGCCTGCGTCTGGCGTTACTACGCGAGCCAGGTGGTGACCGGGTAATGGCGAAGGTTCTGGCGCTGGTACCGGAAAGCGGTCTGGATGCCGTAGTAATTGCAGTCGAACTTGCTGTCGCGCATGCGTAGCGTGCAGATGCCGCCGAAGATCGATACAGCGTTGCAACTGGCAACACCGCCGCTGGCCGATACGTCGGGCTGCGTGCGGCACTACAGCCGCGGGAGGCCGGTCATGCGTGATCTGATCGTCGAACTCAGGCAGTTGCGGCTGCATGGCATGGCATGGCATGGCATGGCATTGCCGCTAGCTTGGCCGAACTGCTCGAACAGGGTAACGCCGAGGTGGTGTCTTCGCAGTGGCTGCTCGAACGGCTTCTGCAGGCCGAATGTGCCGATCGGGTCGTGCGCTCGGTCAGCCACCAGATGAACGCGGCGAAGTTTCCGGTGCATCGCGATATGGCCGGTTTCAACTTCGACGGTTCGCCGGTCGATCGCCAACTGGTCATGCAACTGGCCAGCATGACGTTCACCGAGGGCGCGCACAACCTGGTTCTGGTCGGCGGAGCGGGCTCGGGCAAAACACATCTGGCGACCGCCATCGGCGTGTCCGGCATCACGCACTACGGCAAACGGGTGCGCTTCTACTCGACCGTAGACCTGGTCAACGCACTGGAGCAGGAAAAGCCGCAGGGACGGGCTGGGCGGATCGCGGCGAGCCTGCTGCGCCTTGGCCTGGTCATTCTGGACGAACTCGGGTATCTGCCCTTCAGCCAGATCGGCGGAGCGTTACTCTTCCATCTGCTGAGTTGCCTGTACGAGCACACAAGCGCTGCGGTGACGACGAATCTGGACTTCTCCGAATGGTCTTTTGTGTTCGGCGACGCGAAGATGACCACGGTATTGCTGGACCGGCTGACGCATCAGTACCACATCGTGGAGACCGGCAACGAAAGCTACCGTTTCCGCCATAGCAGCATGTACGTGCGCAGGTCAGAATGTTCGGGAATCACGCCGACAAAGTGATGATCGAAGTATTCAATCTTGACTCCGCGCTCAAGCAAAGCAAGCAACGCGGCCCGATTGGTATCCAGAGAAATGTCCAGTACCGTCACCGAACTGTTCCGCCTGACAGGAACGCGACTGAGCAGCGCCACGTCGCGCTTGACACCCGTTATCAGCAAGGATTGCAATGGCTTCGCGAGGCGCAGTTGGTGCAGAGCGCAAATTCCATCGGCGTCGCCATTGAACACATCGTAATGCTTCATACACTTTCACCAGATCTGGTTTCAGGAATCGTTTCACGCACGATAGTCCGCAGAAGGTCCAGGCTCTTGACCCATGTCAATCACTAACCTCTGCGCGAGCCTAGTCTGGCCATAGTCAATCCCGATCATAGCCAGCCTGCCTTCCCACCCCGAACACCGATGCCCTACTTTTTCAATGCCGATTTGCCCGTGCCCGTGCGCAATCATCTTCCTGAGCACGCGCAAAACATCTGTCGCAGCGCGTTCAACCACGCGTATGCAGCGCACACCGGAGAGTCACGTCAGGAAAAAGTCGCGCACCGGATTACCTGGGCCACCATCAAGCGCGCATACATCAAGCAAGCCGATACATGAGTGCCGCGAGATCAGGGCTGCGGCAGAATGGAGGATTGAATGGCCTCCGAACTTCTGCCGGCGCACAACACCGGTCATTTCCCTTTGGACCGCGGCTATCTGTTCTCGGCGAACGGCGTGGGCCGCGAGATTGACGCGAACACAGCCATTGAATGGTTGAGACATCGTGACGACAGTAGTACGGAATTCATCTGGCTGCATTTTCACGACATCCCTACTGTACTGGAGGGTTGGCCGCTTAAACATGTGCAACTACCCGAGGCGTTCGGCGATACCCTTAAGGAAGGCTCTCGCTCAACACGAATTACGCATGTCTACCAGACACTCATCGCAGTTCTAAACGACGTCGAATACGACTTTGAGCGGAAGAAGTCACTCAAGATCGCGACGCTCTGGGTGAACGTCGGAGCTCGCTGTCTGTTAAGCGTGCGCAGTTCCCCGCTGCGTTCGGTCGGCCAGTTGAGACAGGCAATCGAGGCAGGGGAAACCTTCCCCAGTCCCATGGCACTCCTGATCCATCTGTTGCAGGAACAGGCGGAGGTACTCGTCGGCATTGTGCGCACGGCAGCGCAAGCCGCCAACGACGTGGATGAAACGCTGCTGGCCGGCAAACTGCCAACCCGTTCGACCTCGGTGGCATTCGCCTCGATCTGGTGCGCCTGCGGCGTCTGCTGGCACCTGAACCCGCCGCGCTTTTCCGACTCGTCAATCGGCCGCCGCACTGGGTTGTGGAAGAAGACGCCCAATCGCTCAGACAGTCCGCCGAAGCATTTTCCCTGACGGTGCTTGATATGGCCGGACTTCAGGAGCGCATTAAGTTGCTCGAAGAGGAAATCGCCGACCGGGTCGCCGAGCACACGAACCGCAGCGTGCTGATTCTCACCGCCGTTACGGTTATCGCGCTGCCGGTCAACCTGATCTCCGGTTTGCTGGGTATGAACATAGGTGGCTTGCCGTTGAAATACGACAGCCATGGATTCTGGATCGTCGCTCTTATCGCGCTGCTGTTGACTAGCGTGGCCGCCTGGCTGATTTTCCGCCCACGAAGTGACTGATGCACATCAACTCGCGAATGGCAAAGAAGCGGACGTGGCTCATTTTGCGCGCATAGGCGCCATGTCCCGGCGCGATCGCGCAGAACGTCGGATTGCCGGGCGGGCAGCACGCTTGAGATCGAGAGGCTGCCTGGCAGCCTTTGGAATAAGCAACCCGAGGTCCGCGGAATGGCCTTCAATAAGCCAAGGTGCGTCGCCCTACTCGCACCGGGCCCCGTATAGCCAGCTGATATTGAGCTAGCTGATCTCCAGCCGCTTCTGTGACGAAGCCGCTTTCTTCGGCAAGGTCAGCGACAGCACGCCGTCCTGATACAGCGCCGCCGCCGTCGCTTCATCAACATCGCTCGCCAGCGAGAACGACCGGCTGATTGCGCCCGAATAACGCTCGCGTCGCAGGACCCGCTCGCCTTCCTTCAATTCCTTGTTGCGCTCCACCTTCGCGCTAATCGATACGGTGTTGCCGTCGATCTTCACGTCGATGTCCTTTTTATCGACGCCCGGCAGTTCTGCTTTAACCATGTACGCCGTGTCGTTTTCCTTCACATCGAGCTTCATGTCCGCCAGCGGTGCGTCATCGCCCGTTGCGATGCCGCGCAGGGGGCGGAACAAACCATGAAACAGATCCGGTACCGCTTCTATCGAGTACGGCTCATAACGCGTCAAGCCGACGACGCCGCTTTGACGGTTGCTTTCGATACGGACGTGCCGCTTGGCGCGTTTCAGCGCGCGACGTACTGGAAACCGTTGTTGATCCGCCTGCACCGGGAGACTCCGGTAGAGCACGTTGTTCGCAGCGATACGACCCATCGGCAGACGAGCGGCTGGGACGCGGTTGGTTACCAGAGCGCCGCGTGATCGACAGGCAAGCGCTTGCACAAATTCGTGCCTGGCGATCCCGTTAGCGGATTGCCAGCACCGCAGCCCCCGTCAGCTTTCCCTCGCGCAGATCGGCGAGCGCCTGGTTGGCCTCACCCAGCGGATAACGCGTCGTTTCTATGTCGAGCGGAATCTCGGCGGCCAGACGCATAAACACAAGCCCGTCTTCCCGCGTGAGATTCGCCACCGACACCACGCGACGCTCGCCCCATAGAAAGTCATAGGGAAAAGACGGGATGTCGCTCATGTGAATTCCGCCGCACACCACAATGCCGCCTTTCACCACTGCCTTCAGGGCGATCGGCACGAGCGCGCCGACTGGAGCGAATAGCAGCGCGGCGTCGAGTTCGTCCGGCGCCGCTTCGTTGCTGCTGCCGGCCCACGTCGCGCCGAGCCGCAGCGCGATCTGTTGAGCCGCCACGTCGCCGTCACGCGTGAAGGCATAAACTGTGCGCCCTTGATGAAGCGCGACCTGGGCGACGATATGCGCGGCTGCACCAAAGCCGTAGATGCCGATCCGTTGCGCGTCGCCTGCCATGGCCAGAGTCCGATAGCCGATGAGTCCCGCGCACAGCAGCGGCGCCGCTTCCACGTCCGAATATCGGTCAGGCAGATGAAAGCAGTAACGGCTGTCTGCAACCGTGAGCTCGGCGTAACCGCCATCGATCGTATACCCGGTAAAACCCGGTTCATCGCACAGATTCTCGCGACCGGAGAGACAGTAACGGCAGTGGCCGCAAGTATGGCCTACCCATGGCACGCCGACCCGTTCCCCCATACTGAAGCCGCTTACTCCCGGCCCCACTGCCGCAACAATGCCGACGATTTCATGCCCCGGGATCACCGGCCGCTTTGGATGGGGCAGTTCGTGGTCAATCAGATGCAGGTCGGTACGGCAAATACCGCATGCGTGGACATCGATCAGCAACTGGCCTGCAGCCGGCACAGGATCAGGAAGCTGCATGTCGCGCAGTGGCCCTCCGGTGTCATCGAATACCATTGCGCGCATCTCACCCCTCCCTTCCGCGATGATTGCCGTTGGCACGGTTGCGGGAGGCGGTCTGCCTCACTTTGTCCGCTACGCACGTGATCGCAATCACCTGAATATAGTCGCGAACACGCGCACCGGCCGACAGACGACTGATTTCATCGCCTACCATACGTGCCAGATCGTCTTCGCTCAGTGCCGTCCCTTGTGCGATCTCAAGCAGCGGAACCAACAGTTTATCGCGAGGCATGACGGAACTCCCCGTGGGAAAAGATACGGCGCGCAGATCACTCGCAGAAACGGAAATAGCCGCTATGCAACAGGACCGGCTTGCCGCCGAGTTCACCCAGCATCCGCTGCGCGGCGTGTTCGATCGCACGCCGATGGGCCTCGAACGCACCGATCAGGTCGTCTTCGCGCAGCGATGCAGCGCTGAAATGATCTTCCAGCGCTTCAGCCGTGATCGCGCACCGGATCCGTTCACCATTGATCACGGCAGGGAACACCAGAACGGGATCCGGCCCGCCATACTGCGGGCGCTCCTGAGGAAAAGTGATGTGCATCATGTCGTACCTCGGTTCGTATGCGGCCCTATGCTCACCTGCCCGGCAAGGCCGAGCGACTGCACAATGGAGGTGTTCCTACATTGCTGGCAAAGCCATGGGAAATTCAATGTAGCTCCTGACTGCCTAGACCCCATGCACGCTCTCCGCTGCGACACAGATTGCACGTCGTTTTTCTTCCGACTGGACAACGGCCCACAAATGCACGATGCCTTGCTTGACAATCACATTCTGACTGGGCTGCGCCCAACGACGATTGCTGAGTTCGCCAGGTGCTGCAACCACAACCGCTGGGGTCATCACGTCGATGGCATGCATAAGTCTCTCCTTAAGGAAATATCGTGACCGTCACTGCACTTCGCCTACCACTCCGCGAAAACCCATCTCGGCACGCCCGATCTGGTTCGCGCATATTCCGTAAGTCCACGCCGGATCGCCATTGCTCGCGTACATGCCGCGGCACATGCCCTTTAGCCGGATTGTCGTCGTCCCGCGCACATCGGTGGTTCGCTCGGCCCAGAAATAGGCAATGCCCGATTCGTGGGGTACTTCGGTCTCGATGAGCGAATCGTTGAGGCGGCTGATCGGCGTTCTCGAGTAAAGCTCCACATAAAGCCGCGTGCTGTTCCATATCCGATCGCACGCCGCGCGTGAACTACAGGTCACCCAGGCCTGTTCTCGTGCCTCTTCAAGCTGCGTTTCGGTGTTCCGGAACGCAACCATCTGGCTTGCCGTGGTACAGGCCGCAAGACTGACCGTCGTCAGCAGGAATAGCGCCTTGATCAAGTCGACCGGCAGGCGGATGCATTTCATATCAGCTCGCTCAACGCCCAAATTGGTTGAATCGATGTTCGCCCTGACAGTTCGCCAGCGCAGCAAGGAATCCCGCGAGAACAGGCGGACAGATAGCAATAACCGACTGCGGTGCCGCAAAATGGTCCCGGTCATTTATCGCTAGTCAGCGGACCCCATGACCGACTAAAGGGCCACCCACCTGCGTATATCGTGGAAACCAGTCTATGCGCAGGTTCGCCGCCAGAATTGACCAAGGTCAACCGCGCCCGGTGTTAATTGCACCGGTTGGTAGTTAGCGCGGATGACCCGCTTTCTTGATCTAGCTCAAGAGCACCAATAGCGCCTCTCGTGAAGATGTGACCTATCGATCCAACGGCGCAACCTGCAACCGCAGATCGTCTGCATCCCGGATCGTCACGTAGCCGCCAAGTCGCCTCCGCGGCTTGAATCCGACTAGGTAAGCCGGTATGAAGTCGTCCGTCGACCGATCATGGCCACAACGTTGAAGCTGGACCGATCCGGCCAATGTCCCGATCTCTTCGAACGGATTTACCTGTGTCTGGCAGATGATGCCGGGAAGGCGGGTAAGCCCATCGTCAGTCTTCTGATCGCAGACACGGGCGACTATTCGGACGATGGCAGCACCAGGATGGGCTACAGCACTTTCGATGTCACCGGCAAACCCAGCGAGCTCAACCGATATCGACTTTCGGTCTCCATCGCTCAAGCCTTACAGGCTACTTTGCCAGTGCTCTCTACGCTAGACGGCGCGTTTTCCTCTGCGAAGACCGAACACAGTCCAGCGCCAGCGGAACCACTGCGCGCCGCCTAGATTCTGAGAATGTCACCATCGCGCGCGCGTCGGCAACCGAACATCAAGGGCAGTGACGGCGCGGTGACGGCGGCTCACAGGCCAGAAGGTATCTCGTCCAGATCCTGTGGGAGCCTGACCAGAAGCACCGGAACTTCTGCGCGCCGCAAGAACCCTTCCGCAACGCTGCCCAGCAACGATCGCGCTATCCCATGCCGGCCTTGCGTGCCCATCACCATCAGGCCGGCACCCTGGCGTTGCACGCAACGCGCGAGGCAGTGAGGGACATCGTCCGCTGCATCCTTGGTCTCCTCGATCTCGGTGTCACCGGGCACGCCACGCTCAGCCATAGCGCGGCGCGCCTCCTCGAGGGCAATGCGGCCGTCTTCGCGTAGCACTTTGCGAAGCTCGTCCGGATCGAAATAGCCCGCGTACCGGGACATGCACCAGGGCTGAACGACATAAACCGCGTGAAGCCGCGCTTGCGTGATCTGAGCAAATTCGAGCGCTTCGTACAGCGCCCATCTGGATGAGTCGCTGCCATCCAGAGCCACGACAATTTTCTGATACATGACCTGGTCCTCATAGACCTTGCGGGAAGCCCCCTCGACGTCTCGACACGGCCAACGCGATCCTGCGATACATGGTCCTATGCCCTGAGAATCGCACGCCTCGATCACGAGGCTGCCGGACCGAGACCCTTCGTGCCAGACCTTTTATATTCCCGGCATCACCGGATAAGGTTCCGTATGGTCTTCCACCCGCTTCACGCCGGGAATGCTCTCTGCCGCAACGCGAACGGCCTCGACTGCCTCCATCGAGTGAAAGATGCCCCACAGGTGCACAACGCCGTCGTTCACGACAATGTTGCGTCCGGCGAAGGCCCATTTGTGGCCGGCCAGCTCGCCCATCAGCGTCGCACGGATATCCGCATCCGAGAGGACCTCGTCCGCCACCGGCTCTTCGGGAATACTGGCCAATGCCTGAACCAGATTGGCACGGCTCACGATACCGACAAGCCGACCCGCCCTGGTCACGGGAACCCGCTTGATATGCCGTTTTTCCAGAATGCCGGCCACTTCGCCCAGAGGCGTGTCTTCGCTCACGGAAACGACTTCGACAGTCATCACGTCTCTAACTTTCGGCGCATGTGTCTTGATGTAGTCCCTGGCGTCATCAGTCGACGAAAAAAGCTCAAGCCACGACGAACGCTGATGTGCGTCGGTGCCGAGTTCTACCCGGCGCAGCAGATCGCCTTCGCTGATCATGCCTGCGACGTGCCCTTCCGCATCTATAACGGGCGCGCCGCTGATTCGTTTATCGACAAAAATTCTGGCAACTTCGCGCACGGTCATGTCAGGCATGACGGATATCACGTTGCTGGTCATTACATCGGATGCACGCATGGCTAGTCTCCTGAACGGTCTCATTCCTGATTTCCCGGCGAGGCCAGATCGTCGCTACACTGCGCTGGCAGGTAGTGCAGTCGCTTGCCATATCGTAGGCGCGAGGCGCCGTGACATTCGACAGGCGATCTGGCTTCGTGTGTATTCAGGTTATGCGCGGAAGCGGTCCTGCCATTTGACATGGATCATTCTCGCGGCTAAACCGATAGCGTCTTCGACATCTTGAGCTGCACCCAGACCATGCCTTCGCGCAACCCGGCGAGCACCGCGTCACACTCGGACGGGAAAATACTGCTGTGTATGAACTCGTGTTTGAAAACGCCCTCAGGCGTATTGTGGCTAAGCTGGATCACGCAGTCGAAGCCGCCTTCTGCCCGATGCGCGACCGCCGACACCGACCAATCGCTGTCGCAGACGTTACCCGAAAGTGCCATGAGTCACTCCTGTTTGCTCGGCCGCGCGAAGCCCAAGCCGCCCTAACGAGGCGCGCCTGGCCCCTCGCGGCAAGTTAGCCAACCGTCAGATCGTCGACGACCGCATGCACGCCCGGCGCCGACCATGCCGCCCCGCGCACGGCCGACCGCTCGGCGAGGGAATCGACCTTACCCGTCAGCGTTACCGTGCCTTCATGTACCTTGATAGCGATGTGTTTTGCCTCGCGTTCGGCATGACGCTGGAGCGCCTCGCTAATCTGCTTGCCGATATCCTGCGCGGCGGCGTCACCGCCGATACGCATCATGTTCGACACGCCCGTCACACCGCGCATGTGCGAAACGGTCCGCGTGGCGACATGGCTGTGATAGGCACAATCCACCTCGCCGCTCAAAGTCACCCAGCCCTTCTCCACCTGAACCTTGACAACGTCTTCATACAGACCGACGGTCCAGCGCAAAATGGTACGAACGGCATTGGCGATGTCCTCATCGGTCCGTACGTCCGCATGCTGCAAGCGGATGTCCATCTCTACCACGACCGCTTTCACGCCGGCCACCCGTTGTGCAGCCTTTTCCGCCGCGAGTTTCTCAGCGTAGCTGGTTGGGTGCCCGGACAGCGTCACCACACGGTCACGCACTTCAACGCCGATATCCGTGATATCAACTGCCGGATCCCAGACGAGTTCGTCTTCGACCTGCCGTTTCAATTCCGTGTCCGACTTCATTGCCTGCTCCTTGATAGGTTGCAACGGCTTGTAAAAATACGGAGCACCTCTGCGTGCAGCCGCCTGCGCGACGCGGTGCCGAAGCGACGCGGCCTAGGCGACCTCAATGATGACCTTCAGCGCTTGCGTCTCGGCCGCGCGGCTGAACGTGTCGTACGCACTGGCGACATCCTCGAGCTGGAAGCGGTGTGTAATGAGTTTCGCCGGATCGATGCGGCCGGCCCGAACGGTCTTTAGCAGCATCGGCGTGCTGACGGTATCGACGAGGCGCGTCGTAATTGCGATGTTGCGATCCCACAGCGTTTCGAGGTGCAGATCGGCCTTGACGCCGTGCACGCCGACATTCGCGATCACGCCGCCGGGTGCGACTATCGCCTCGCACAGCTCGAACGTTGCGGGTATGCCAACCGCCTCGATCGCACAATCGACCCCCGTCTGCTCCGTCAGCTTCATTACCTCGGAAACCGGATCGGCGTGGCCAATGTCGATACATGCAGTCGCGCCGAAGCGGCGCGCGACTTCAAGACGGTTCGGATCGCGATCGATCATCACAATCTGTGCGGGCGAATAGAACTGGGCGGTCAGCAACGCCGCAAGACCGATCGGTCCCGCCCCGACGATCGCCACCGTGCTGCCGGGCTGCACTTTGCCATTCAGAACACCACACTCGAAACCGGTTGGAAGGATGTCCGACAGCATCACCAGTGCCTCTTCGTCGGCACCGGCGGGAATCGGGTACAGGCTGGTGTCGGCGTGCGGAATACGCACATATTCGGCCTGCGTGCCATCGATCCTGTTACCGAGAATCCAGCCGCCGGTAGTGCAGTGTGAATACATGCCCCGCCGGCAATAATCGCATTTGCCGCACGACGAAATGCACGAGATCAACACCCGATCGCCCGGCTTGAACGACGAGACCGCCGAGCCGACCTGCTGCACGACTCCGACCCCCTCATGGCCGAGTACGCGCCCCGGCTCGCAGGTCGGCACATCGCCTTTCAGAATGTGCAGATCGGTGCCGCAAATCGTCGTGCGTGTCATCTTGATGATGGCATCGGTAGGCGCAACGAGCTGCGGAACGGGCCGTTCGTCGAGTGATTTCTTGCCGGGACCGTGATACACAAGCGCTTTCATGTACTGCCTCCGTTAATCGAAACTAGCGTGCTGAATGACAAACTTTGAGGCCGTGAACGCCGTATCCGCTGATGCGTGTCTTCCAAGCGCACCATCGTGCAGCCTTCCAAAGTCATCGCATATGCATGCCGCCGCTGATCTCGAAATCTGCGCCCGTGACGAAACCCGCGTCGTCCGAACAGAGAAACGCGATGAGCGCGGCGATCTCATCGGGCTGACCCAGCCGGCCAACCGGAATTTGCGGCAATATTTTTGTGTCCATGACGTCCGTGGGAATCGCGGCGGTCATCGCAGTCGCCAGATAGCCGGGCGACACGGTGTTGACCGTCACGCCATGTTTCGCGACCTCCAGTGCAAGCGACATCGTGAAGCCGTGAATTCCAGACTTGGCCGCCGCATAATTGGTCTGGCCGAATGCACCGCGAGCGCCGTTCACCGAACCGATATTGACGACACGTCCGAACCGTTGCTCGACCATTCCCTTTAGCAATGGCTTGGTCATATTGAACAGTGAGTCGAGATCGGTGCGCAGCACCGCATCCCAATCTTCCTTGTTCATCTTGGCGAAGGTCGAATCGCGCGTGATGCCTGCATTGTTGATAAGAACATCGATCGTGCCAAACTCGTTGAGCACGCGTTCGGCGCAATGTGCGCATGAGTCGAAGTCAGTCACGTCGGCCTCGTATGCCTGAAAGCGGCGCCCAGCGTCGCGTTCATGCATGAGCCAGGTGGCGACGTGGTCGTTGCGCTCGGAATGCGACATGGCAACGACCATGCCGGCATCATGCAAGCGCCGACTGATGGCGGCGCCGAGCCCGCCCATTCCGCCTGTGACAAAGGCGACTCGCTTAGCCGACATGGTGTTCTCCTTGCGTTGAAGTTCATTCAATCTACGCGTCGCTCCCAGAGACCGATTGATGTGTATCAAACGTGCGGCGCTCCGCGGCACATGTTGAAAGTGAACAGCCACCACGCCTGCCAGAACGACATTCAGGCACCGGTCCAGGCCTCCCTGATCAGCAACACGGGACACGTCGACTGCCGCACGAACCGCTCCGCGACACTGCCGATCACCATGCGGCGCATGCCGCGCCGCCCATGCGTGCCCATCACGACGAGGTCCGCACGGAACTGAGCGGCGCAGCGAGCGAGGCAAGTGGCAACGTCCTCGCCGATACCTTGCGTCTCGATGATCTCGGCATCACCCGTCACGGCGAACTTCTGCATCTTTGCGCAAGCCTTGTCGAGGAACCCGCGTCCGACCTGCCGCGCCGAGTCGGTCAGCAGATGCGGATCGCAGGCACCCGCGTACGTGAACGCCGCGGACTGGTCCAGCACATAGACCGCCGTCAGCTTGCCGCCCGACAGCTTGGCGATCCGGATGGCTTCGTTCACCGCATACTTCGACGCTTCACTGCCGTCCACTGCCACCAGAATATTTGCGTACATGACTCCCCTCCTCATTGAGGCGACAGGAAAGACAGGCATAGCGCCGCAACGGACACAAGCTTTCCTGACGCCGTGATTAACCCGGGCGTCGGTCGAGTTTCCGCTCAGCGACATCGAATGCGGTCCGGACCGCTATGTTTGGATCGACATTCAGGCAATGCTCGATCGGGACGAGTTCTCCGTTACGCATGATCAGGTCAAGCCGTGCGTCGAAAACCGGATGGCGAATCTCGGCAGCGGGCGCGCTGGCTCCGGCAACTCCCGACCGTTCACGAATAGCCTCGATCGCCAGGTGACAACCCGCGATAGACCTGCTGAACCGTTCGAGGCGCACCAGCTGGGTAGCCGCCTCGCCCTCGATCTGCGACGTCCCGGCAAAGCCGAGATACACGATTTGCATACCGACACCCATCTCTGTTCTCCCAGACATGCCGCGATTTCTCTGGTGAGGCCGGCCTCTTTCGCGACTACAGGAAGATCGGCGGTACATCGTTGCCGGCAATGTCCGGCGACGCTGTTGATTCCACGGCTTCTTTGCGGAACTTCAGTTTCATTCGTCGGTTGTGCGCGGCCCTCGGGCTTACAACTCTTCGTAATCGGGTCGCCCCGATAGCCACGTATGCTTGGCGGCATGATTGAATGATCGGCGCGAACGGCGCGTGACAATTGACTTGTGTCAACGCATTGCTAGCTGCACACCGGGCTGCCACATGTTCCGAGCTTTCGGCCGCCAGCCGGCAAACAGCGTAAGCTAGCAGGGCTACGCTGTCCCGCCGGTCATCGGTGGCTTACAACGTTCGTCTGGAGATGCCGGTGGATTTCGAATGGAACGATGCGAAGCGCAAAACTGGCACGCCAAACGACTCCGACGTCCCAGTGGAGGATCGCTATCAGTTACTGATCGATGCTGTACAGGATTACGCGATTTTCATGCTCGATCCGGCGGGCCGTGTAGCGAGCTGGAACAACGGCGCCCGGAAGATCAAAGGGTATTCCGCCGACGAAATCGTCGGGCGCCATTTTTCGCTCTTCTATACGCCGGAAGACGTCGCCGCGGACAAGCCGGGCCGTGAACTGACCCTTGCTGCGGCGCGCGGCAGAGCGGAAGATCAGGGCTGGCGCGTACGCCAGGACGGATCGCGTTTCTGGGCGGACGTCACGATCACCGCGGTCTATGACCCGTCCGGCGCGTTACTCGGCTTTGCCAAGGTCACGCGCGATATGACCGAACGCGTGCGGCTTGCCGAACTCGAGCATGCCATCGAGCTATCCGCGCAGATTCAGAGTACGCGCGAAGACGAGCAAAAACGCATCGCCCGCGAATTGCACGACGATCTGGGCCAGCAACTCACGGCGCTAAAAATGGGCATTGCGGCGTTGGAAGGACAACTGACAGCCAGCAACGAGAGCCCTGCCGCGCTCGCCGCAACGGGCGACCTGCAACGGCAGATCGACACCATGATGGCATCGCTGCGGCGGATCGCCTCCAACTTGCGCCCGCCGATGCTGGACGACCTCGGTCTGGCCGCTGCGCTTGAGTGGCTTGCTGGCGACTTCACGCATCGCTACGACGTGAAGACCACCGTTCAGGTTCACGTTGACGATGCCACACTCACGGAATCTGCCTCCACCGCGATTTTCCGCATCGTGCAGGAAGCGCTGACAAACGTGGCGAGGCATGCCCACGCAAACGAAGTGCGGATTGCCATTTCCGCGAGCGCGGATACCTGCACGGTACGCATTGAAGATGACGGCCACGGCGCCGAGATCGACGGCGAGCGCAAACCACGCTCGTTCGGTCTGCTTGGCATGCGCGAGCGCGCGCGTCAGCTTGGCGGCTTCGTTCTGATAGATAGCGCGCCGGGCGCCGGTTTCCGGATTGCAGCTCATATTCCGCTAAGCGCGATCCAGTCAGACCAGGCACGAACACGCTAAGGTGATTTCCGTCTGGATCCGCCAGCGGTGTATGCGTCATTCTGTCTGCGCGGATTCGCACGGCAGCGGATCCACATGGATTAGTCGTGTGCGCCGGAAGTTGGATCTCGCTCACCGGGGCCTTCATCGTCATGCGCCTTCGCGCCCAGGCTGCCTACTTCTCTGCGCAGTGAGGCGATTTCCGCTTGCAAAGTCTTGATATCACGATGCATCTCACGGCGCAGCAGACGCTCTTCCTGTTCGACGAAAATGGCTGCAATGCTGGCGAACACCAGCGATAGCAGACCATAGCCGAGCAACACGACGAAAGCGGCAAAGACGCGCGATGCCGGGGTAGTCGGCGCCATGTCTCCGTATCCGACTGTTGCACTGCTTTCGAACGCGAGCCAGACGCCCTCGGCGTAGGTATGCACGCCCGGCTCGAGCCAGTAAAACCCGGCTCCCGCCGAAGCAAGCAGAGCCGCTGCCGTTACCAGCAGCAGAAACAATCGGTTGGGCGTGAAGAATCCGCGCAGCGACACCACTATTCGCGCCGCCACCAGGCCCATAAACAGAATACGCAGAACCCACTCGAGTGACGACCAGGAAGAGACACCCCATGCGACGCTGGTCGCGGCTCCAATCGCGATCAGAACGTCATAGCGGTTTCGCATGAGAAACCGCCTGGGTTTGTGGCTCAGATGCACCATCCAGGCCAGTGAAACGGCGAAGCCGGCCACCATGCACACGTATAACGCCCGGCCCATCTGATGAAGCATGGGCGAGTCAACGGCCAGTTCGAGATAAAAGGCGGGAATAGCGAGCAGGCTGGAGCCAAACAGGATCCACTGCAACCACCGCCATGTGCGCACCGCCCGTGCGTCGTCATGCGGATCGACACCACCCAAGCCGGCTACGCGAAAACCATCGTTCATCTCGCCAACGCCTCCGAGGTTACAACGCTCAATCGCGACGCCAATCCCGTCCGGCGCCCGTTCATGACATCGCCGCTTCGGTAATCGGAAAAACGCCACTTGCTGCTCCAGCGTATGAGTTCGGCCCCGACAGACTTTGATACGGATCATAAGGTAGCGAGATGTGCCGACACAAAGCCTGCAAACGCCAGCAGCACGCGAACCAGATCGCGCGATGTAAGGCAATCGGGCACGCCCTGATGACCGCTGCTTGATCCAACTCAATCGGAACGCCAGCGCCGCGGGTATGTTGGATCGACCTCCAGTGTGCGCATTCGGGCAGCCCGCGACATTCGGATGGCGACGAACATTAAAAGGAACATCGACGTGCAAAACTCTGGCCCGACTCCCGAACGGTCCCTCACCGCTGAAGTTGATAGCTACGATGCAGAGGACGGCAAGTTCTACCTCGTCGGTGGCGGCATCGCTTCATTAGCGGCAGCGGCCTTCCTTATCCGCGATGGGCACGTACGCGGTTGCGACATCACGATTCTGGAAGCGCTCGACAAACCTGGCGGCAGCCTCGACGGCTCGGGTTCGGCGGAAAGCGGCTACGTCGTGCGCGGCGGCCGCATGCTAGAAAGCAAGTATCTGTGCACCTATGATCTTTTCTCATCGATACCGGCGCTGGACGGCAGCAAAAGCGTCACGCAGGAAATATTCGAATGGAACGAAACCATCAGCACCTCGTCCAGGTCGCGTCTCGTCAGAAACGGAAAACGCGAAGATACCCCCGCTTACGGGTTGGATGAACATGACCTGCTGACGTTGGGACGCCTGTCGATTGAACCAGAAGTCATGCTCGGCAACAGCCGCATTTCCGATCACTTCGACGCATCTTTCTTCGAAACCAATTTCTGGTTGATGTGGTGTACGACGTTCGCGTTCCAGCCGTGGCATAGCGCGGTCGAGTTCCGGCGCTATCTCCTGCGCTTCGCCCATATGTCCTCCGGATTCAACCAGTTGCACGGCATCATGCGCACGGTCTACAACCAGTACGATTCGATGATCCTGCCACTGCGCCGCTGGCTGGACGAACATGGCGTTGCGTTCCGGCCGAACATCCAGGTGACCGATCTGCTGTTCGACGAAAGCGGCGCGGAGAACCGCGTCCGTGGCATTGTCTGTAAAACCGCGCATCGGCGCCTCGAGATACCGGTCGCGACAGCAGACAAGGTCGTCGTCACACTCGGATCGATGACCGCCGGCTCCAGCCTCGGCAGCATGGACCACCCCGCGCCTTTGACTACCGTCGACAGCACAGGCGCCTGGCCCTTGTGGAAGACGATCGCCGCGGGCCGGCCCGAATTCGGTCACCCTTCCGTTTTCGCGGATCATATCGACGAGTCGAAGTGGCTGTCGTTCACGGTCACGTTGCGCGACCCGGCGCTGTTCCGGCTGATCCGCGACCTGACCGGCAATATGCCGGGTGAAGGTGGCCTGATTACCTTTCCCGAGTCAAGTTGGCTCGCGTCCATCGTGTTGCCGCATCAGCCGCATTTCATCGGTCAGCCTGCGGACGTGCAGGTGCTGTGGGGCTACGGCTTGCGGGTCGACCAGCCCGGCGATTTCGTCGGGAAGCCCATGTCGGCATGCACCGGCCGCGAAATTTTGACCGAAATCCTTGGCCATTTGCGGATCGAAGCAGAAGCAGCGCATATTCTCGAACACGCCAATAGCATTCCCTGCCTGATGCCGTTCATCACGAGCCAGTTCATGCCACGCAGCCAGGGCGACCGGCCGCATGTGAGCCCTGACGGCTGGCAAAATCTTGCGTTTACGGGGCAGTTCTGCGAGCTGCCCGACGATGTTGTCTTCACCGTCGAATACTCGGTTCGTTCAGCGCAGAACGCGGTGTACGCGTTACTCGGACTCGATCTTGCCGCGCCAGACGTCTACAAAGGCCAGCACGATCCGCGAATCGTGTACAAGGCGTTTTCAGCGTTGCGTGACCGCTAGCGCTCGCTATCCTGCTTCCCGCTAGAACCGTGCGGCCAAGGTGCGCCGCTCTCCAAGAAAACCGTGTCAACGTCTTTCAGCGAGGTAATGTAGTGGACATCGACCGGCCGCCGCAGACCAAAAGCTTTCGCGCGCTTCTTGGACGTCTGAAGGAGCATCCGCTCGCACGCGTCGGCCCGGGCCTCATCACCGGTGTCGCCGATGACGATCCGAGCGGCATCGCCACCTATTCGCAGGCAGGCGCGCAGTTCGGCCTGAACATGCTCTGGACGATGCCGCTCGCCTTCCCGTTGATGGCAGCCGTCCAGGCTATGTGCGCGAACCTTGGCCGGGTAACCGGCAAAGGACTCGCCGCCAACATCAAGAGCGCATTTCCGCCGGTCGTGCTTCAGGGTGTCGTGTTGTTGTTGCTCGTCGCCAATGTCCTGAATATCGCTGCCGACGTCGCCGCCATGGGTGAAGTCGCGGAACTCGTGAGCGGCATCGACCGCCATCTGATGACGGCCTGCTTCGTGTTCGGAACACTGCTGTTGCAGGTATTTGTCCCCTACCACCGGTACGTCTTCTTTCTGAAGTGGCTGACCGTCTCGCTGCTCGCCTACGCCGCCGTACTATTCACGGTTCACGTACCGTGGAGCGAAGTCGCGCTGCGCACGCTATGGCCGCACCTTACGCTGAACGCCAACGCGGCGGCGGTGATCGTTGGCGTGTTCGGCACGACGATCAGCCCTTACCTCTTTTTCTGGCAGGCGTCCGAAGAAGTCGAAGAGATGCAGGCGAATGGCGGCAGCGCCGCGCTAGTGAATGACGCGGGAGCGGCGCCCACAGAGCTTCGCCGCATTCGCTGGGACACCTGGACCGGCATGTTCTATTCGGACGTCACGGCTTTTTTCATCATTCTGGCAACCGCCGTCACGCTGCATGTAGCCGGTGTGACCGACATCACCACCGCAGCGCAAGCCGCGAGCGCGCTGCGGCCGCTTGCCGGCAATTTTGCCTACATCCTTTTTGCGCTGGGTATCCTCGGTGTCGGCCTGATCGGCGTGCCGGTGCTCGCCGGCTCCGGCGCTTATGCGCTCTCCGAGGCGATGGGATGGCGCGAAGGTCTGGAGCGTAAGGTCCGGGATGCACGCGGTTTCTACGCCATCATCGCCGTCAGCGTGCTGGCGGCACTCGCCATCCAGTATTCGCCGATCAGTCCGATGAAGGCTTTGTTCTGGAGCGCGGTCATCAACGGCGTCGTGGCCGTGCCGTTGATGGTCGTGATTCTGATCCTCGTGTCCAGAAAGTCGGTCATGGGCGCGTTCACCGCCAGCCGGCCGCTCGTCGTTCTCGGCTCGATCGCTACGCTGGTGATGGGCGTGGCCGCTGTCCTGATGCTGCTGCCGTCTTAGACAGTCCGATCGCCTTTGCTTCCCTTCCAGAACTATTCAAACGCCGGCCCCGGCACCCGCCGCGAGCTCCACGATATCGGCCGTGATCTCGTCCTGACGAACCTGCCGGTAGCGTTGCGTAAGGTCGGCAAGGGTCTCCTTCACATTGGCGCGCGCGGCCAGCATCGCGCGCACGCGTGCCTCGTTTTCGGCAGCGAACGACAGCATCAATGCCTCGCACAACTCGACATACACGTAGGCTTCGACCAGTCCCGCAAGCAGACGGCCGGCGGACAATGTGAGTAACGGTGGCTGGCTGCGCCGCTCAATGGAAAATCGCGAGAAATCGAACGGAATCAGACTGTGTTCGACGATCTCACAGTGCGCCGCGATGCCCGGCACTGCGTGAATGACCGAGACGTGGGTCACGCCTCGATTGCCAAGACGCGCATAGAGCGCGTCCGTGATCCGGCTTGCGAGCGACGGTACGTCGTCGGCATGGGAGGCCGCGGGAGAACTCCAGGCGAACGGCAGCCTGCGTTCATTTGCCACAATTTCGCCGCGGGTACCAACGAGCAGCAACTCACACTGCGCCGACGTCAGACGGGACAATGCGTGGTCGATGATCTGCTCGTTGAACGAGCCGACGAAACCCTGCTCCGCGCACAGCGCGATGACGATCCGCGCGCCGTGCTCCCGCACGCGCGCAGGTTCCCCCGAAGCGTGGGCCAGCGCGGCGCCAATCGCAGCGCCCACTGTCGAGGCCGACGAACGGATCCCCGGCAACCGCCGTTGGGCTTCGCGCGAACGTGCTGCCGCAATGCCGCGCATCGCCCCAATAACGGCGTCCAGTTGCCGGGCGGTCGCGCTGCGCGACTCGATTTCGGCGAGTTTTCCGCTCATGGCGTGTTCGCGCTGCTTGCCGTGCCGCTAGCGGCTCCTGGCGCGAACTGCTGCACCAGTTCGCTAACTGCAGCAACCAGCACCGCTTGAACGTCGGCGCTCAATGGCATGCGCGAGGACCGCGAAAAGCCCGCCGCGATCTGGCTTTGCAGGCGCTGGCTCGCCAGATGTCCGGCCAGTTGCGTTCGCACTTGCACGACAATTTCGCTCGGCACTGAATCGAACACCCCTTCCGCCAATGCTGACAATAGAGCGATCTCTTCGAGCGTGCTTAGCGCGCTGAAGCGCGGCTGCGCGATCAACGCACGGATACGTTCCCCGCGGGCTATCTTGCCGGCGACATGCGCATCCGTCAGCCCACCGAAGCGGCTGAACATCTCCAGCTCCAGAAACTGCGCGTAATCGAGGCGCAGCCGTCCCGACACGCCCCGCAAAGCCGGATGTTGCGCCTTGCCGCCGACACGGCTGACGCTCAAGCCCACGTCGACGGCCGGACGCTGGTTTGCCGCGAACAGCGCCGCATCGAGCACGATCTGGCCGTCCGTAATCGAAATGAGATTGGTCGGGATATACGCGGACAGGTTGCCCATATCGGTTTCCGCGATCGGCAGCGCGGTCAGCGATCCGCCACCCAGCCCGGCCGACAGCTTCGCCGCGCGTTCCAGCAAGCGGGCGTGGACATAGAAGATGTCGCCAGGATAGGCCTCGCGCCCCGGCGGCTCGCGCGTCAGCAGCGCCAGTTCACGATGCGTCGCGGCATGCTTGCTGAGGTCGTCGACAACAACCAGTGCGTGCTGCCCCCGATCGCGAAAGTACTCGGCGATCGTGAAGCCGGCGAACGGTGCGATCCATTGCAATCCCGGCGCTGACGCCGCGGCTGCGACAACGAAGATGCAGCGCTCGGGCGCTCCGTACTGACGCACTGATTCGATGACCCGCTGCACGGCGGTTGTGCGCTGGCCGATCGCCACGTAGACGCAGATCATGTCCGAATGCTTCTGGTTGACGATTGTGTCGATCGCTAAAGCGGTCTTGCCCGTCGCACGATCGCCGATAATCAGCTCGCGCTGCCCGCGGCCGATCGCGAACAGCGCATCGACGAGAAGTACACCCGTTTCGACGGGTTCACTGACCAGATCGCGCTCGATGATCGCCGGCGCCGGCCGTTCGACCGGCATGCGCGTCTCGGCAACGATCGGATCGTCGCGATCGAGCGGTCGCCCGAGCGGATCGATCACACGCCCGAGCAGCCCTTCTCCAACCGGCACTTGCAGCACAGTGCCGGTGCAGGTCACGCAAGAGCCCGCTTCAACGGCGGTGCCGTCGTCCAGCAGCACAACGCTGATGACGTCCGCATCCAGCGTGTGCGCAAAGCCGGTCGCGCCGCTCTCGAAATGGAGCAGTTCGTTGAGGGCCGCATTCGGCAGTCCCGAGACAAATGCGATGCCATCGCCAAACCGTTCAACGCGTCCGAGCGTCTGCGCGTGCGGCTTCACAACCGTTCGGGCGAGTGTGTTGCGCTGGTCCGCGAGCCAGGGATCGTCGATCATGTCAGCGGGGCGCATTATCGCCACTCAGCAACGCCGCGCTGATCTGCACGAGATCGGCCTTGAAACTGTTGCGCACCACTGCATGGACGGCCGTCAGTTCCAATCCGGCGATCAGAGAAGGGTCGACTTCGATCTGAAGGGATACCGGCCGGTTCAGACAGGTCGTCAGCGCGGCGCGGCAGCTCTCTTGTTCCTGCTGGCTCAGCGTGCGCGGCGCGGAGAGTGAAAGCGCGACACCGTTTGCGCCGAGTTCCGTCCGAACCTGCGCGGGCAACTGGGCGATTCCGTCGACGAGACCGCCGATGAAACCGCTCACCCGCGCACTCTCAGGCAGCCGGTCAAGCAGTTTTGTCGCGATATCGATGGCGAGTTGCGTCGCACGGGCGGCGACAAGCTTGCCCTGCTCCGCACGCGCCGCCTCGGTTTCGGCGGTAGCTGTTGCGCGCAGCCTGTCCGCGTCAGCGTGCGCCGTGGCCAGCAACGCGGCCTTCTCGTTCTCGGCTTCCGCAGCGATCGTTTTCATGGCGTCGGCGCGAGCGGCGACAAGCCGCTGGGTCTCGTGAACCGCCGCGTCTCGCTCGAGGACGGCCGCGTGCTTCGCCGCGTCGGCATCCGCAATCAACGCTTGCGCCGCCTTCTGACGCTCGGCGATGATGCCCGCGACCGGACGGAACAGGAAGCGCGCCAGCAACCATATGAGCACCAGCGCATTGATGGTCTGCAGCAGGAGTGTCGACCAGTCGATTCGCATGGCCGCCGCCTATTTGACGAACGGGTTGGCGAAGAGCAGCAATAACGCGATCACGAGGCAATAGATCGCCATCGTCTCGATCATTGCAAGCCCGACGAAGAGCGTGCGCGACACGGTTCCGGCCGAGTCCGGTTGCCGCGCGATCGCATCCATCGCGGCGGCGACAGCACGGCCTTCAGCAAGCGCCGGGCCGATCGCGCCGAACGATACAGCCAGCGCCGCAGCGGCAATGCTGACAACTTCGATGAGGTTATTCATGAGACTTCGCCCTTTTTTATGTTGACCTGACTGTGGGTATCGCTGATCGCCGCGCCGATGAAAACCATCCCCAGCACGGAAAAAATATAGGCTTGTACCGCGCCGGTGAGCAGGTCCAGCGCCATCAGCGGAATGGGTACGAGCAACCCTGCGAGCGACAGGATGATGCCGATCACAAACACGCCGCTCATTACATTGCCGAACAGGCGCACGACGAGTGAAAACGTCCGGGTGATCTGCTCGACGACATTCAGCGGGATCATGACCCAGCTCGGCTCGGCGAATGCCGCAAGGTAAGCGGCCGTGCCTCGCGTGCGAATGCCGTAGAAAACCGTGGCGCCCAGCACGATCAGCGCAAGCGCGGCATCGGTCTCGAGGTGTGCGGTCGGCGGACTCACCCCCGGCACGAGCGCCGACCAGTTGGCAATCAGCACGAAGATGAAGAGCGTACCGATCAGCGCACGGTAAGTGGCGGGCTCGGTTTGCATGGTGTCGCGGATCTGCTGATCGATCGTGACGACCAGCAGTTCAAGCGCGGTTTGCAGCCTGGTCGGCGCGAGCGACAACTTTCGGCTCAGCAAAACTGCCCCGACAGTCAACAGAATCATGAGCGCCCACGTGACCAGTACCGGCGCCGTAATGGATAGCGGGCCGATATGCCACAGCAGTGCGGTCGCGAGCGGCGAAGTGATCATCGACTGCCTCCATAGCGTCGCACCGCCACGCCACGCGCAAGCAGAAACCCCATCATGCCCGCGAGCAGCCCTATGGCGCCGACATCCGCGAGCATCAGAAATAGCGCCCCGGTGAGCGCGAATCTGGCAAGCTGCAAGGCTAGGGCCGGCATCGCTTTGCCCGATGCGAACAACGGCCAGTTCCAGCGCAGCGACAGGAAGTGCCATGCACCGGCCAGGATTCCCACTGAGAGTCCCAGCGCGAGTTGTGCCGCTATCGACGCCAGTGGACTATTCATGATGGTTCCGTTGCTGACGATGCATCCACTTCCATGCCGACCAGAAGCCGACGGCTGCGCCGATCATCAGCAGCGGCGCCGAGAAGAACACGCCCGTGCCGAATGTCCGGTCCAGCCAATGGCCGAGTGCGAGACCCATCAGCGTGGGCAGGACAATGGCCCAACCGAGGATGCCGATCTGGCCGAGCCGGCTGCCGAGCGACGGTTCCGGCTCCTCGCGACCGCGCAAATCGCGCTCGGCGGCCCGTCTGGCGGCGCCGGCGATCTGCTCGCTTCGCTGATTGTGCTCGTCCGTGTCGCGCCCGCTCATCGCAGAATTCCTCCAATGCTATCCTCAGCCACGCCGTCGGCGTCTGCGCGCGGCCGCAGATAACGCAGCATCTGACGCACGGCTCGAGCATGCAGTTGCAACTGCTCGACGCGGGCGCGCCGCGCCGCATCGGCCTCGCTGGCGTGGCGGCTGCGAACGCCAGTTTCGAGGCCTTCCAGTGAGTCGCCGGGGACCGCTTCGCGGCAAGCAATGGAAACGTCCGTTCCGTGCGAGACCAATAGCACGCCGCCATCCACCGCGCAGTAGTGGATCGAATCATCCGCGCACATCCAGCGGACCACCGAGGGCGCCAGCAGCGTCACGAAGTCGGCATGACCGGTCCGGATGCCGAACGAGCCGCTTTCATCCTCCGCGCGTAGAGACACGATCTCGACTGCGTCGAACCATACGTGCGACGGCGTGGCCAACGTCAGCGTCAGGCGGGTGGCGCTCATGTCGCGTTCTCCGCGACGTGGGTCGCACCATCTTGCACGGCGGCTTGCTCCTTGAGGCGGCCTTCGTCGAGGGTACCGATCATGTAGAGCGAGCTTTCCTGCCACGTATCGCACTCGCCCGCCAGAATCGCCTTGCACCCGGCGATCGTATCGGCGAGTGCCACCGAACGGCCCGCTTCACCCGTAAAGGCTTCGGTGACGACGAACGGCTGGGTCAGAAAGCGCTGCAAGCGCCGAGCACGCCCCACGAGGGCGCGATCCTCGGCGCCCAGTTCCTCGATACCAAGCAAGGAGATGACGTCCTGCAGCTCGCGGTAGTGCTCGATGATCCTGCGCACCTCGGTCGCGACGCTCGCGTGTTCCTCGCCGACCACAAGCGGATCGAGCAGGATCGAAGACGATGCGATCGGATCGATCGCGGGATACATGCCTTCGGCGGCCATCGCACGCGACAGCACGACCATGCTGTCGATATGCGCTGCGATCGCGGTCACTGCGGGATCGGTGAAATCGTCGGCCGGCACATACACCGCTTCGATTGCGGTGACCGATGCGTCCCCTACCGACACAATGCGCTCCTGCAGGCTTGCGACTTCGCTCGCGAGCGTGGGCTGGTAGCCCACTCTGGACGGCATGCGCCCGAGCAGGCCCGATACCTCGGCCCCCGCCTGCACGAAGCGAAAAACGTTATCCATGAGCAGGAGAACGCTCTGGTGGCGTTCGTCGCGGAAATACTCAGCGATTGTCAGCGCTGTAAAGGGCACGCGCCAGCGTGCGCCTGGCGGCTCGTTCATCTGTCCATAGACCAGCACGGTGCGCGCCAGCACGCCAGACGTGCGCATGTCGAGCAGCATTTCGTGCCCTTCACGTGAGCGTTCGCCAACGCCCGCGAATACGGAGATTCCTTGATAACGCTCCACCATCGCATGGATCAATTCCATGACCAGCACCGTTTTGCCGACCCCTGCGCCGCCGAACATCGCGGCCTTGCCGCCTTGGGCGAGCGGCGCGAGCAGGTCGATCACCTTGATGCCCGTTGCAAACAACGTGGTGGTGCCTTTCTGCGAAGCGAGCGGCGGCGCGGCGCGATGAATCGGGCGGCGCTCGATCTGTGCGGGTAAGGCTTCGCCGTCGTCACGGGTCGCGCCGGTCACATCGAGCAGCCTGCCTAGCACAGCCTCGCCAACCGGCGCTTCGATCGGCCCGCCACACACGCTCACGCGGGCGCCGCGCCGCAATCCAGCGGTGGACTGCAGCGCCAGCGCACGCACCGTGGTTTCGCTCAAATGGGCTTGCACCTCAGCAAGCACCGGCGCGAGGTCGTCCGACAGGATGAGGAGCGCGTCGTCCACTGGCGGCAGCATGTCATCGGCAAACGTCACGTCGACGACTGCACCACGTACGGCGACCACATACCCGTCGCTTGTGGTCAACGGGGTTGTCGAGAACGAGGTCGCCAGATCAGCCGACATTGTTGGGCCTCCATGCGGCCAATTTCGAATAGTCCAGGATAGCGCCGCGCGCACTCGATCAACTGATCTTCATCAAACTTGTGTGAGATGACGTTTAACCAGAAACAGTCTGTTGTTCATGTCCGCTCAATCTTCTGAATCATCACATCAATTCAAGCGTTCTGGATCTGGCGATGTGTCCTTTGAGCACGTGCGCAAAGACGGCCAATGCGGCGTTTGCATCTTTGTGCGCCTCAGCGGCTGTCACCTTGCATTCGGCAACTGCCAGCCGGCCCACAAGCTCGCGCATTTGCCTCATAGCTTTGTCAGCGCCTCGTCCGCCGAAGCTGCAAAAGAACGCGACCTGTGGAAGCCGCGCACGGTTCTCGACGAGATAGGATCGAACCGGCGCGGACACCGAACCGGCCCAGACCGGCGTGCCTATTACGATCAGGTCGTACGCCGTGACATCGCGTCCGGCTGGAACGATTTCAACGGGACGCTTCATCATGATGTCAGCCAGCGAGCGCAAATATCCACCCACCCCTTTGCGATTGCTGAAATCGCAAATCTCTTCGAGATCCGCTGCCAGCATTTTCGCCATTGCCTGCGCGAGCAACCGTGTGGTGCCGGTGCGCGAGAAATAGACAACAAGGACTTTCGCCTGGGACATTTCAATCTCCTCACCACAGTTGTCGCGCATTCACGTGCGGCAATCGCTGTGCATGTCGGGAGCATAGGCGTGGATGAGAGCGTTCTTATGATCCATGTCAATCGACGGACTCGCCCGTCGGCACGTCCAGTTGTCGTGTAGGAAAAAGCTGACACGAACGAAGGACATCCTACGCAAAGCTCGGCGCTACCTGATTTGTTTCGAGCGGCCGCTGCCCAATACTGAATTTCAAGACAAGCACGGATCGATTGCCCCGCGACGTTATCGCAGCATCTGCCGAAAGTGACCCGTAAGGAGACCGGCCATGTCAAACGCCAACCCTTCCGCCAACGCCGCGACGCTGGCCGGACACCCCCAAAACACGCGTGACGCAGCGAGCGAATTCGATGAGATCCTCGCGCTGGCCCGTGAGGCCGGCATGTTGATCACCCTGGACGGGCAAATCGGCCGCGAAAAATACCAGAGTATCGCCGGCTCGTTGCATGCCTTCAAACGCTTCGCTGAAGCGTTCTGCGAGAGCCTCAGCCAACGTGCGACGGCCTGACGAAGCGTGCGATTCACTTGCCATCAGAGGTGGCGCAATGAAGCTGACTTTTCTGGGTGCGACCGAAACCGTCACCGGCTCGAGATATCTGCTGGAAGGCGCTGGCCTACGGGTGCTGGTCGACTGCGGGCTCTTTCAAGGCACAAAAAATCTGCGTCTGCGCAATTGGGCCGCGTTCCCGGTCTCGGTCGAAACGCTCGACGCGGTGATCCTGACGCACGCCCACCTGGATCACAGCGGCTATCTGCCAGTTCTCGCGCGGATGGGATATCGGGGACCGGTCTATTGCAGCCGTGGGTCCCGCGAACTGTGCGAGGTGCTGTTGCGCGACAGCGCTAGGCTCCAGGAAGAAGAAGCCGCCTTCGCAAACCGCCATGGGTTTTCGAAACATCATCCCGCGTTGCCGCTATACACGCTCGACGATGCCGAAAAGGCGCTGCAGCTGCTCGTGCCACGCGAATTCGATGTACCGAAACAGCTGAATAAGCAAGCGTGCTTCCGGCTATTGCCGTCCGGGCACATTCTGGGCGCTGCCAGCATTGTGATGTGTGTGGAGGGCAAGGTGATCGCGTTCTCGGGCGACGTGGGACGTCCGAACGATCCGATCATGCGCCCGCCCATGCCGCTGGCGCACGCCGACTATCTGGTGGTTGAGTCCACGTACGGCGATCGTCTGCACGAGACAGGCGATCCGGCCACCGAACTTGCCGAGATCTTCTCACGCACCTTCCGGAGAGACGGAGTGGTCGTGATTCCGTGCTTCGCGGTCGGCCGTGCGCAATCCATTCTTCACTACATTGCACGTCTGAAGGCGGCCGGCCGGATGGCCAACGTGCCGGTTTATCTCGACGGCCCGATGGCGTCGAGCGTCACGCAACTGTACCGGCACCACGTCGGCGAGCATCGCCTCACGATGACCGAGGCTAATGCGATCAGCAGCGCAGCCGAAATGGTGCATACCGTCGACGAATCCAAAGCCGTAACGGCCCGGGCCGGTCCAATGGTGGTGATTGCCGGCAGCGGGATGGCAACCGGCGGGCGAGTTGTGCATCACCTGAAGGCGTTCGCGCCCGACAGCCGCAACACCATCGTGCTGGTCGGCTATCAGGCTGCCGGCACACGCGGCGCGGCGCTTGCCGCCCATGCGCCCGCGATCAGGATTCACGGCGACGATGTGCCTGTGCGGGCGTCGGTGGTCGCGCTGTCGTCACTGTCCGCGCATGCGGATTATCAGGAACTGACGACATGGCTTCACTCCATCTCCGTGCCGCCGGAGCGAACCTTCGTCACCCACGGCGAGCCTGGCGCCGCTGACGCGTTACGGCGTCATCTCGAGGAAACGCTTCACTGGCGCTGCGAGGTGCCCATCTACCTCGAATCCGTCGAACTGCCCGGATCCGCCCTCGATGCAGATATTCACCCCTGCGAGGCAAGCGCGATGTCCGACCCTGTATTGACTGATCCAGATCAATCGGCCAGCCACCCCGAAGTGACCTAATCAACGTGTCTTAAACATTAACGAGGGCATGTCATGAAGAATCTAGCGGATTCATTGTCGGGGCCGCCTGTATCCGGCGTGGCCACCCAGACGAAGGCCTCGGCGGCGAAACCCTTGCGGCTCGGCCTGCTGACGGCGCTTGTGATCGGGTCGATGATCGGCAGCGGTGTCTTTTCACTGCCGCAGAACATGGCATCGGGCGCCGGTGCCGCCGCAGTGTTGATTGGTTGGCTGATTACCGGAGTGGGCATGTTGATGCTCGCCTTCGTCTATCAGACCCTGACGACGCGAAAGCCCGATCTCGACAACGGCATCTATGCGTACGCCCGCGCCAGTGCCGGCGACTTCGTCGGCTTCAACTCCGCATGGGGCTATTGGGTCAGCGCGTGGATCGGCAATGTCGGCTATCTCGTCATCGTGTTCGGCACACTCGGTTATTTCTTTCCGTTATTCGGCGACGGCAATACACGCGCCGCCGTACTGGGCGCGTCGATCGTGCTGTGGATCATGCATGCAGTGATTCTGCGCGGCGTGCGCAGCGCGGCCGTTCTCAATGCGATCACTACGGTGGCCAAGGTCATTCCTTTGGTGCTGTTCATTCTGCTCGCGCTCGCGGCATTCAGAAGCCACATCTTCACGCAAGACTTCTGGGGCAGCCCGAAGCTCGGCAGCGTGTTCACGCAGGTCAAAAGCACGATGTTGATCACCGTCTGGGTGTTCATCGGCATCGAGGGCGCCAATGTGTTTTCGGCCCGCGCGCAACGTCGCGAAGATATTGGACGCGCGACGATGCTCGGTTTCGCCGTGGTGTTGCTTCTGCTGATGGCCGTTTCGCTGCTCTCGCTTGGCATCGTCTCGCAGAGCAATCTGGCCGCAATGAAGAACCCATCGATGGCCGGCGTGCTCGACAAGGCCGTCGGCACCTGGGGCGCAGTGCTGATCAGCATCGGGCTGCTGGTGTCGGTAGGCGGCGCACTGCTCGCATGGACCTTGCTGGCGGCGGAAACGCTGTTCACACCTGCGAGCGGCGGCGTGATGCCGGCCTTCCTCGCGCGCGAGAACAGCCACGGCGTACCTGCCAATGCACTGTGGGTGACAAACGGGCTCGTGCAGTTGTTCCTGATCATCACACTGGTGTCGAACGCGACCTACCAGGCGTTGATCTCGCTCGCGACCTCGATGATCCTGATTCCTTATCTTTTCTCGGCCGTGTACGCAACCCGCATTGCCATGCGCGGCGACGGCTACGCCGTAACCGACACCGTCCGTGGACGCGACATGCTGATCGGCGCGGCTGCAAGCGTCTACTGCTGCTGGCTGCTGTATGCGGCCGGCCCGAAGTATCTGCTGCTTTCCGCTCTGCTCTACGCACCTGGCGTCCTGCTGTATGGCTGGGCAAAACACGAACGCGGCGCACATCTCTTCAAGCCCTTCGAAGCCGTCATTCCGGCCGCGCTGATCGGACTCGCCGCAATCGCTGCCTGGCTGCTGTCAAGCGGTGCGTTAGGCCTGTAAGCCGCCCATTACAAGGAGCACCTCTATGGCACTCGGCGTCTTTTCCGAAGTCGGCACCTTGCGCAAGGTCATGGTCTGCCGGCCCGGGCTCGCCCAGGCGCGCCTGACCCCGGCCAATTGCCGCGAACTGCTGTTCGACGACGTATTGTGGGTTTCCCAGGCCAAGACCGACCACTACGCTTTCGTCAGCGCGATGCAGGATCGCGGCATTGAAGTGCTCGATATGCACGACCTGCTCGCGGACATTCTGCAAGGCCAGGACGCACGCGACTGGGTACTCGAACGCAAGCTGTCCTCGGGTATCGTCGACCTGGAGCTGTCCGCACAACTGCTGCCCTGGCTCGACGAGATGAAAGCCGACGAGCTCGCCACCCGGCTGATCGGCGGGATCGTGCGGGCCGAGCTGCCGTTTGAGTCCACGGGTCTGCTGTCGCAATGCACAGAACCTGCCGGATTTCTCCTTCCGCCGTTGCCCAATACGCTGTTTACCCGCGACAACAGTTGCTGGATCAACGACGGCGCAGTACTCGGCTCGATGTACTGGCCGGCGCGCCGCCAGGAAACGCTGCTGAGCGCGGCAATCTACCGTTTTCATCCGCTGTTCAGCGGCGGCACACGCATCTGGTGGGGCGGCCCTGACGTCGATCACGGCGGCGCTACGCTGGAAGGCGGCGACGTCATGCCTTTATCGCGCGACGTCGTACTGATCGGCATGGGTGAGCGCACGTCGCCGCAGGGCGTCGCGCAACTTGCGCGATCCCTTTTCGCACATGAATCGGTGAAACATGTGATCGCCGCACAGTTGCCGCGTTCGCGCGGCGCCATGCACCTCGATACGGTGTTCACCTTCTGCGACCGGGATCTGGTCACGATCTTTCCGGAAGTTGTCGACGGCATCCGCTGCACCAGTCTGCGCCCGTCGCAACGGCCACACGCGCTCGATGTCCGGCCCGAGACCGCACCGTTTCTCGAGGTGGTCGCCCGGGCGCTAGGTCTTAAGGAACTTCGCACCGTCGCCACCGGCGGCGATACATGGGAGGCCGAGCGCGAACAGTGGGACGACGGCAATAACGTGATCGCACTCACGCCAGGCGTCGTGGTGGCCTACAACCGCAACGTCTACACGAACACGCTGCTGCGTAAGGCGGGCGTCGAAGTCATCACGATTCCGAGCGGCGAATTGGGGCGCGGGCGCGGCGGCGGACATTGCATGACCTGCCCGATCGAACGCGATCCCGCCTGACACCCCGCCCGCCTCGCCTATTTCAAGGAACCGCACACCATGGCATTCAACCTGCGCAACCGCAGCCTGCTGAACATGCAGGACTTCACTCCCCGCGACATCCGATTTCTCCTCGATCTCGCCGCGGAGCTGAAGCGCGCAAAGTACGCTGGCAACGAAGTCGCGCGGCTCAACGGCAAGAATATCGCGCTGATTTTCGAAAAGACCTCGACCCGCACGCGCTGTGCCTTCGAGGTTGCCGTGCACGACCAGGGCGGCCATGTCACCTACATCGATTCGGCGAGCTCGCAGCTTGGCCGCAAGGAGTCGCTCAAGGACACGGCGCGCGTGCTCGGCCGGCTCTACGACGGGATTGAATATCGCGGCTTTCACCAGAGCGTGGTGGAGGATCTCGCGTTGTATTCGCATGTTCCCGTATGGAACGGGCTGACCGACGAATTTCATCCTACCCAGGTACTCGCGGACTTGCTGACGATGCAGGAATTCGGTGAAAAGCCGCTGCACGAACTGTCGTTCTGCTACCTCGGCGACGCCCGTTTCAACATGGGCAATTCGTTGCTGATCGGCGGCGTGCAGATGGGCATGGATGTGCGCATTGCCGCGCCGCGCGAACTGTGGCCTCACGACGATCTCGTGACACAGATGCGGCGCCTTGCCGAGCGGACCGGTGCTCGCGTGGCGATCGTCGAGGATCCGCATGAGGCAGTGGGCGGCGCCGACTTCGTCTATACCGACGTGTGGGTTTCGATGGGCGAGCAGGTGGAGGCCTGGGGGCCGCGCATCGAGCTCCTGCGGCCATACCAGGTCAATGCCGCGTTGATGAAAGCAACGGGCAAGCAGCGCACCCACTTCATGCATTGCCTACCCGCTTATCACAATCTCGAGACCGAAACCGGCCGGCAGATTCACGAGCACTTCGGTCTGTCCGAGCTCGAAGTTAGCGACGAAGTCTTCGAATCGAATGCGTCGATTGTGTTCTCGCAGGCTGAAAACCGCATGCATACGATCAAGGCGGTACTCGTGGCGACACTCGCTTAAGGATCCATCATGCGCATCCTGATCGCACTGGGTGGCAACGCGCTGCTTCGGCGCGGCGAGCCGATGACAATGTCGCACCAGATCGCCAATATCCGCCGCGCCGCACAGCAGATCGCGCGGCTAGCCGACGGCAACCAGCTGGTCATCGCGCATGGCAACGGCCCTCAGGTCGGCCTGCTGGCACTACAGGCCGCCGCCGCTGGCCCGACTGGTGCGGCGCCGCTCGATGTGCTCGACGCCGAGTCGGAAGGCATGATCGGCTATCTGCTCGAGCAGGAACTGGCCAACGCATTGCCGCCGCAGCGGCAAGTGGCGACACTGCTGACGCGCGTCGAGGTCGACGCCGACGACCCTGCCTTCACTCACCCCACCAAGCCAATCGGTCCCGTTTACACGGAGGCCCAGGCAGAACGTCTGGCCATCAGCAACGGCTGGAGCGTCGCTCGGGATGGCGACAGTTTCCGGCGCGTCGTCGCGTCGCCGAAACCGCGACGCATCATGGCGCTTCAACCCATTCACTGGTTGCTCGATCACGATGCCGTGGTGATCGCAGCCGGGGGCGGCGGAATTCCGGTCACGGTCGCAGCGGACGGCCGGACTCGCTGCGGCGTGGAGGCCGTGATCGACAAGGATCGGTGCAGCGCGCTGCTTGCGGCAGACGTGGACGCCGATCTGCTGCTGATCGCGACCGACGTTGACGCGGTTTATGCCGACTGGCACACGCCCTGCGAACGCGTGCTGAGCGAGGTGTCGGTTGCGGGACTTCGGTCGATGTCTTTCCCGGCCGGCTCAATGGGGCCGAAGGTCGAGGCCGCGTGCGAGTTCGTCTCGCGCACTGGCCGGCCGGCAGTCATCGGCTCGCTCGATCGCATCGAGGCGATGGCAAACGGCACGGCAGGTACGCGCGTCGTGTGCGCGTAAACAACGTTTGGCGATCGGGTAACCCGTAATCGAACCGGTTAATGCGGCGCTCGAATCGAGCGTCCGCTATTTCGCCGCCTATCTGGCCGGGCGTCGCATTCCCGTCCGGATGAAGTATCACGCGCTACCGCGCCGTTGATCTCGATCAACGCCGGCACCGACCCGGCTCCTAGACTCAGATCACGCGTTCAAGCGCCACTCACCCACTTCTGGAGCACTGCAATGACTTACAAGACCATCGTCGTTCACCTGGATACAAGTGAGCGCGCGCACCCGAGGCTCGAATTCGCCCTGCGGCTCGCCAAGCAGTTCGACGCCCATCTGACCGGCGTGTTTGCCGTGTTCACGCCCGATCCGCGCTCGCTCTACGTTATGGCCGGAACCGCCGAATACTACGGTGCGCACGAACAGTCGCGCGCGGAACGCCGCGGCGCGCTCGAACGGCTCTTTCATGCGGAACTGCGCCGTGCGGGAGTTTCCGGCGAGTGGATCGCTGTCGACGCCCCGGCTAGCCTCGCCGTGCCGCAGCGCGGCCGGTGCGCTGACCTGATCATTGCCAGCCAGGACGACCCGCACGATCCGGAATCGTACGTCGGCGATTTTTTCCCTGAAAACCTGATCATGTCCGCAGGCAGGCCGGTGTTGCTGGTGCCGTACGCCAGCAACGTCACGTCATCCGGCGCGCACGTGATGGTCGCCTGGGACGGTAGCCGCGAAGCCACCCGCGCGGTGCACGATGCGCTGCCGTTCATGCGCGCGGCGAAGACCACCACGGTCGTCACCGTCAACGGCGAGCGGGGCGAGCCGCGCGTGCGCATTCCGGGCGCGGATATCGCCACGCTCATCGCGCGGCACGGCGTGAACGTCGAGGTCAAGGATATTGAGGTCGGCCGCGATGCCTCGATCGGGGACGCGCTGTTGTCACAGGTATCCGCGATCGGCGCGGATCTGCTCGTGACGGGTGCTTACGGACACGCCCGCTGGCAGGAACTGGTGATGGGCGGCGCGACCCGCACGATCCTTAGATCAATGACCGTGCCGGTACTGATGTCGCATTGATGAACCGGAACGTCGAGTCAGTTCCATTCAGGAGAGAATTCACCATGTATCAACAGATTCTGGTTGCCGTCGACGGCAGTGAAACGTCCGCACGCGCCCTGGACGCAGCCTTGCAACTCGCGCGCGATTCCGGCGCAAGACTACAACCCCTTTTTGTCGTAGACGTCCCATTGATGTCATACGACGTACCCGGTTACGACCCTTCCTACGTCCGCACGGCGCTGCTCGAGGAAGGCGCGCATGTGATCGAGGACGCATTGGCGAGCATGAAGCGGGCCGGTGTGGAGGGCACGCCACGCATCGCCGAAACCGACCTGGCGGGCGACGACATCGCCCATTGCATACTGCACGCGGCAAGCGATTTCAAGGCCGACCTGGTGGTCATGGGCACGCATGGAAGGCGGGGTTTCCAAAGGCTGGTGCTCGGCAGTGTCGCCGAACGTTTCCTGCGCATCGCGCAGTGCGCGGTGCTGATGATCTCGGCACACAGCGCCAAACCTGTGGCAAGCGACGCACAGGTAGCCGAACCGATCAGGGAGCCGTCATGACCTGCAAAACCCTGCTGGTGCATCTCGACGACAGCACCCATAGCACCGCGAGGATCGAGTTCGCACTTGAACTGGCCGGCCGGCACGGCGCGCATCTGATCGGCCTGTATGTGGTTTGTCAGGATCTGACGCAGCCGATGTTTCTCCACGGCGAACGCGCACTGGTCGCGATTCGCGAAGCGCAACACGAGGCCAATCTTAAAGACGCGCAGGCGCGCTTTCTGGCGGCGGGCGAACGGGCCGGGCGCGGTGTGGAATGGCGGGCGCCGGGCGGGCCGGCGGTGGAAGCAGCGGTCTTGCACGCACGCCACGCCGACCTCCTGATCCTCGGTCAGGATGATCCCGACGATCCCTCATCCTATATCGCACGCCACTTTGTCGAGGACGTGTTGATGAGCTCGGGCCGCCCTGCCATTGTGCTGCCCTATGCCGGGGCCGTCCGTTCGTTTGCCGAAAACGTGCTGATCGCGTGGGACGGCAGCCGAGAGAGCGCCCGGGCGATGGCCGACGCCTTGCCGCTGATCAAACGCGCGAAATTCGTCACCGTGATGACCCTGCAGCGTCACCCGGACAGTGAAGCCTCAGCCGGCATCGACGTCGCCGCCTGGCTTGAACGGCACGACATCCAGGCGGGATTCGCCGCCGCGCCCAAGGTGGCCGGGGTCCCCACGGGTGCGCTGCTGTTGAACATGCTGGCCGATCATCATATCGATCTGGTGGTGATGGGCGCATATGGGCATACGCGCGTGCAGGAACGGCTGCTCGGCGGCGTCACACGGACCATGCGTCACACGGACCATGCTTCAGTCGATGACCGTGCCGGTGCTGATGTCGCACTGATCTGGCAATTCAGGAATTGCGCGAAAAAAGCCCTCGCGCAAATTAAAGCGCCCGGTTTTCAGGGCGCTTCTTTTTTTGGAGCCTCGGCCCCCGGCACGGCTCCCATCGCGAGGTGGCTGCATACTGGCACGATCCGTGCAAACCGCGCACAATGGGCGACGCATACGTTGTTCCGGCTGGCTGCAGTTAACGAAAATCAACGTGATGTTTCCCGATCCGCGCCGCGCTTGCGCCATCAGTCAGCGTGGCGGATTGCCTACCATCCAATGAGGCGCACATGCCCTCTCGCGGTAACACGCCATTCGCTAGAAAATCGCCTTTATCCACGCGGGTTGTCCCGCCTGAGCGGCGTCCCATGCTTGCCGCGGCGGTCACATTCGCGGTCGTTCTTATGACTGCGCTTGGTGCATGGCGCTGGGTCGGCGAGCACTCATTGCGCGCCGCCAACAGCCGCTTTGAACAGAATACTATGCGTATCACCGCTGATCTGCAGCGCGAGTTCGCCTCCGGCGAATCACTGCTGCGCGGCGCGCGCGGCATGCTCTCAGTCGCGCCGGCGGCCGATGCCGACGCCTGGCGCCGATATGTCGCGCAACTCGGTCTGGACGAAGCGTCGTCCGTGGTGCGCTCACTTGGCTATGCCGATGTTGACGCCGCCGCTATCGCCCGCCTGACGGGCGGCGCCGCTAACGGTGCCGGACCAGCCGCCGCGCCACAACCGGTCGCGCCGGTGACCCAGATGGCGCCGGCCGCCGTCGATGCGATGCCTGTCAGCTACGACCTGGCGAACGCTCCGGCGAGCCGGGCGGCGTTGCTGCACGCTATCGATACAGGGGCAAGCGCGCTCGACGCGGACGCAGCGCCGTTCGGCGATGCCGGCTCGAACCCTCACCCTCGTCTCTACGTCTATTTTCCGGTGTATTCGGACGCCGGATTGCCGTCGACACCACAAGCGCGCCGCGCGGGCATCACGCGGCTGCTGGTAGCGGCGCTCGATACCAGCCGTGTGTTCGACAACGCCGTTGCCCGGCAACGGCGCATCGATCTGCAGGTATTTGGCGGAACCCCCGCCACGCTGGTTTATTCGTCCGCCGCAGCAGACGACGACCTGGTGGAGACGGACCCTGTCTTCCGTAAAACCGATACCTTGCGCGTCGGCGGTGTACCGATCACGCTGTCGTACACCGCGAGCGGCCGCTATCTGCGAGCCGAGGACGAATTCGCAGAAACCGCGGTGCTGATAGTCGGCGTTGCGGCAGCGTGCCTGCTCAGTGCCATGGCTTTCCTGATTGCCAGCGAACGCGGCGGCGGATCGATAGCGACGAGCAAGGCGCGCAGCCAGTCGACCCTGAACGAGGCACGCATGATGGGAATCATCCGCTCGTCGATGGAAGCCATCATTACCGTCGACGAACGGCAGAACATCGTCATCTTCAATCCAATGGCCGAACAGGTTTTTGGATGCACCGCCATGGAAGCGGTCGGCGCTTCGCTCTCGCGCTTCATTCCCGAGCGCTTTCGCGCGGGACACGCGCGGCATGTCGAACAGTTCGGCGTGACCGGCGTTTCCGACCGCCAGATGGGCAAGCAACGCGTGCTGTTCGGCTTGCGGAGCAACGGTGAAGAGTTTCCTATTGAAGCGTCGATCTCGCAGATCCGCGATGGCGATGGCAAGCTGTACACAGTTATGCTGCGCGACATCACTGAGCGGGTAAAAGCGGAAAATGCGCAGCGGCAATCGCGTGAGGAACTACGCGAGCTCTCGGCAAATCTCCAGAAAGTTCGCGAGGAAGAAAAAACCCGCATCGCACGCGAGCTGCACGACGACCTTGGGCAGCAATTGACTGCCCTCAAGATGGACATTTCGTCGGTCGAACAGGAGCTCGAAACCACTGCTGAACCCCGCCTGATGCAGCAACTGCGCGGGATGCGCCGGTTGATCGATGCGACGGTCGCGTCAGTGCGCCGGATCGCTGCCGATCTGCGCCCGGTCATGCTCGACGATCTCGGTCTGATTCCTGCGATCGAATGGCTCGCCAATGACTTTACAAACCGCTATGGCATCGATGTGGAGCGCCGGATCGAAGTCGGCGACACCAGCTTTACGCCGAATGGCGCGACGACGCTATTTCGTATCGTCCAGGAAGCGTTGACCAATGTCGCCCGGCATGCGGAAGCGACGCTCGTCACGCTGACAGTGCGCATCGAAGGAGGTGCTTGCGTGTTGCAAATCGCGGATAACGGTCACGGCGCGAACCGCTCGCCCACCTCCGCCGAGAAATCATTTGGCCTGCTCGGTATCCGTGAACGTGCACATATGCTGGGCGGCACGGTCGAAATCCACACTTCCAATGGCAACGGCTTTGCGCTAACCGTCACCTTTCCGGTCACGGCGGTGCAACAGCAGGAGATGCAAACGTGATTCGAGCGCTGATAGCCGACGACCATGCCCTCGTACGCGATGGCCTGCGGCATATCCTGCAGAACGCAAGCGGCTTCCAGGTGGTCGGCGAGGCCAATGACGGCATCAGCACGATCGCGCTGGTCCGTTCGAGCGCGGCCGACGTGCTCGTGCTCGATCTGTCGATGCCAGGCAGAAACGGCGTCGAACTGATCAAGCAGATCAAGGAGGAAAGGCCGGCACTGCGGATCCTCGTGCTCACCATGCATGCGGAGCAGCAGTACGCGGTACGCGCTTTCAAGGCGGGCGCATCAGGGTATCTAACCAAGGAAAGTGCCAGCGCCGAGCTGGTCGCCGCGGTCACCAAAGTCGCATCTGGTGGCGTTTATGTGAGTCTCGCGATGGCCGAGCGTTTTGCGCAGAGCCTGAACGAGCCTGCCGACACGCTGCCCCATCAGCGTCTATCCGACCGTGAATTCGATGTGTTCCGCCGCATCGCCGCGGGGCAGACCCTGACCGAAATCGCCGCGGAGTTGTGTGTCAGCAGCAAGACGGTGAGCACCTATAAAACGCGCATCCTCGAAAAAATGCAGATGCCGCACGAAGCCGCGCTGGTGCGTTACGCGCTGCGCCACAAGCTGCTCGGAGAAGACGACGAAATCTAGATCTGTATCCGGGACGGCGCGCAGGCCGTCGGGTTAGAGCCAATCGTCACATCAATTCGTCGCTCACGCGGCTACATCTACTTCCGCATTTGCCGTCTGTAGGAAATCCCCTACACGCCTTCGCGCTCGCCTACCTGAAGTTCGTTCGCCGCCGATTTTAAATTGAGACAGCGCGGCCGATACTTCGAGCCATGAACTCCAGCCCGTCCCAGCAAACACTGCGCGTTTTCCTCGTGGAAGACACGATCCCGATCAGACAACGGATGGCGGCGCGCTTCGGCGCCATCGACGGCGTCGAGATTGTCGGCGAAGCCGAAGAATCCGATGCCGCGCTCGCCGGTATCGACGCCACCGGAACCGATGTCGTGGTCGCGGATTTTCGCCTGACCGGCGGCACCGGCATGGAACTGCTGCAGAGCATCGCGCGCAGCACGTCGCCGGTGATCACGATCGTACTGACGAATCATTCGAGTGCGGGCTTCAGGCAGGCGTGCCTCGCGGCCGGCGCTCAGTACTTCTTCGACAAGACGAGTGAATTCGATCTTGCATGCAACACGATCAAGCGGATTGCCCACGAGCGTAGCGCACGTGGCCTCAACTACACAGGAGAACATCATGTCTGACGTCGCCGAATACACTGAAATCATGCCGCTGCAGCGTGTCCCACTGCCGGCGTCAGGCCATTCCCCGCTCGCGCCGTCAGTACCGGCCCGCCCCGCCGCACGCTGCTCGACCTGCTCGCTGCGCTCGATCTGCATGCCGCAAGGCTTGACGCCGGCCGAACTGGAACGCATGGAGTCGCTGATGTGCGTTTCGCGCACCATCAAACAGGGTGAATCGCTATACCGCGCCAACGATTCGTTCCAGAGTATCTATGCGGTCCGCGCCGGTTCGTTCAAGACCGTCGTCATGCATCGCGACGGTCGCGAACAGGTCACCGGTTTTCATCTGGCCGGCGACTCACTCGGTCTCGACGGCGTATGTTCAGGCAAACACAGCTGCGACGCGATCGCCATCGAGGACAGCAACGTCTGCATCATCCCGTTCCATTTGCTCGAAGTCATGTGCCGCGAGGTGAAGGTCGTGCAACAGCACGTCCATCGCCTGATGGGCGGTGAGATCGTTCGCGAGGCGACACTGATGATGCTGCTTGGCACGATGTCCGCCGAGCAGCGGGTCGCCGCATTCCTGCTGAACCTGTCAGGAAGGCTCAAAACACGCGGCTACTCCCCGGCCACGTTCAATCTGCGCATGACACGGGAGGAGATCGGCAGCTATCTTGGGATGAAACTCGAAACCGTCAGCCGCATGTTTTCGAAATTTCAGAAGGACGGCCTTGTCGATACGCACGGCAAACAGATCAGGATTCTCGACCTCGAAGGCCTCGCGCGCGTGTAGCGCCAGACGAAAAGGAGGAGACCTTAAATGAACGCACTTCCCCAGAACAGCGCCTGGTCCATCGACGAACATCAATTCGACCCGAATGCCGGCATCGAAGAAAAACTGCGGTTTGCACTGCGATACGCGGTGCTGGCGCCATCCAACCATAATACGCAACCGTGGCATTTCATTGTCGACGGTGACTGCGTCACGCTGTGCGCGGACCGGATGCGGGCGCTGCCGGTGGTTGATCCCTTTGACCGTGAGCTGATCATCAGCTGTGGCGCGGCGCTTTTCAATCTCCGCGTTGCGCTGAGCCGCTTCGGTCTTGCCTACGCGATCACGCTGTTTCCCTCGCCTGCCGACGTGGACACGCTGGCGCATCTGCGGATCTTGCGCGATGGCCGCTGCGACACCAGCCTTGCACCACTATTCGACGCCATGCCGCGGCGCGTCACGACCCGTGAAACCTTCGCTGACGAACCCGTCCCTGTCGAGCTTCAGTTGCGGCTCGAGGAAGCCGGCGCCGCCGAGGGTGCCGACATTGTCTGCGTCGGCAACGCGGCCATCCGCGAGCGCCTCGCCACGTTGATCACTGAAGCCGATCAGGCGCAATTCAAGGATCCGCGCTTCAGGCGCGAACTCGCGAGCTGGATCCATCCGAAACGCAGCCAGGATGGCATGCCAGCGTTGTCGCCGGGCATGCGCGCCCTACTCGATCTCGCGGTGCCCCTGGTAGGTTCCGTGATTCGCACGTTCGACCTGGGCGGCGGCATGGCAGCCGCCCATCAAACGCTGGTCACCGGCTCGCCGTTACTGCTGTGTATCGCCACCGGAGCGGACGATGCCGCAGCGTGGCTGGCGGCAGGTCAGGCGCTTGAACGGGTACTGCTTATCGCCGCGGACGAGGGCATCACGGCGTCCTATCTCAATCAGCCGATCGAAGTGGCTTCACTGCGTGACACATTGCGTGCCGCCCTGAATCTGGACGGCGTACCGCAATTGCTGCTGCGTATCGGCCGCGGCCGCCAAATGCCTCATTCGCCGCGGCGACCGCTTGCCGAAGTCGTGTCGTAGGAACGCAGCGACCCTCTGACACCGCTTCGCTCGCAGCAACGGAAGTAGCCGCTGTGGAGCATGACCGGCATGCCGACTCTACTTCGTCGAGCAAACGAAGCGTTGCCTGTTCGATCGGATAACGATGGGTATCGAACGCAGCGTCAAGTGGCATCTTTGGCCGGGCGCCGGAAAGCGAAAGTCTGAGTGCATGACAAAGGCGGTTGATTTGAATCAATCATCGACTATGGCAGCAGCGCACCATGGGGTTTGTGCATTCAACGTCCTGGCCTGCAACACCTAATTTCGCCTGGCTCGTACGAGGCTGTCATGAAACATCTGTTCAGACTGGGTACCACGCTGCGCGATTCAGCGCACCCACGCCCGGTAACCGGCGTAGCGCCGCAGCGTATCGCACTGCCCGCACCCCAACGCACCGGTGGCATGCCGATCATGGAAACGTTCGCGAGACGCCGAACGACGCGCCGGTTCGCTTCAACCGCGCTTGACGATACGACGCTCAGTAATTTGCTATGGGCAGCCGACGGCAATAACCGGGAGCCGGAAGACGGACGAACTGCGCCTTCAGTATTGGGCCTGCATGAAATCGCGATTTACGCCGCGCTCTCGTGCGGGCTCTACCGATATGATCCGCACCAGCATTGCCTCGATCTGGTCGTCGCCAGTGATGTGCGGGGCCTGACCGGCTATCAGGACTTTGTGGGCGATGCGCCGCTTGATCTCGTATACGTAGCCGATCTCGCACGAATGCACGAAATCGCCGCATCGCAGCGTGAACCGTTTGCGTCCGCCAGCGCTGGGGCGATCGTGCAAAACGTCTACCTTTTCTGCGCGAGCGCCGGGTTGGCGGTCGCGGCCCGTGGTTGGCTGAACCGCAGCGCACTCGCCGTTGAAATGCGCTTGCCGCGCGACAGCGTCGCCGTGCTCGCTCAGACGGTAGGTCATTTCGATGTTGCGAACCCCGAGGAAAGTAACTGACCGAGGCGGACGCTCGAACGCAACGCGAAACATCGGTTTGATATGAGTCAATCGCAACGGCGACGGCGACTCTACACTGATCTCAGAACCTGTCCTGGAGTGCGTATTGTGAATGCCCCGCCCCTGCACTATCTCACCGCAAGCACACTTGCGCTGTTGCTGGCAGCAAGCGGCGCAGCGCTTGCCCAGTCCGAGCCGACAGCGCTAGTCGATCAACAGCATTGCATGTTCTGCCATACCCGTGATGCGCCATTTCTCGCGCCTTCGTTTCAGCAGATCGCGGAACTCTATCGCGGCGTGCCAAACGCCAGCGTGGTGCTTGAGCACAAGCTGCGGCTCGGCGGCAAGGCCCACTGGGGTGACATGGCCATGCCGCTGCCGGCCGATCGCGGTGGCCCATTGACGCCCGAAGATGCTCACACGTTAATCCAGTGGGTTTTAAGTCAATAGCGGCCCAGATAGTTTGCCCACGTTCGCGGCATGTACGGAGAACCTCATGCGCCTTACCATCCACCTCGACACGTTCGATCGTGTCAATCCAATGGCATTCGCCATCCTGTGGCTCGACAATGAAAAACGCCAATGGTCGCGCGAGGGTCATATGGGGCTCGATTTACCCGAATGGGGCGCCTTGCACGTCGATTGCGGCAACACGCTGATCTGTGGGCCGCACGATTCCACACCCCGCTGCGTCCTCGAAGGACTCGATCTGAACACCGCGTCTGGACCATTCGAGGGTGAAACCGGACACGCACAATGGTGCGCCGACGCCGGCAGATCGCTGATAACCGGCCACTGGCACGTGCAATGCATCGACAACGAGAACACCGAACCCGAAGACGGTATATTCGCCGCCGACGACACCCCTTAAGCGTTGTCAACACGACCAACCGGATGAGGAGCTACCGTGGGAATGAACGCTGATCTGGACGGCGTGCGTCATGCGTACGGACTCTGCTTCGTACGCGCACCATGGGCCTATTTCACGCGTTTGCCGCTCGACCAGCAATGGGGCGACGGCTGGGAACGCGTGCCTTATCAACAGCACGCCGCAGCCCCTTATACCGACAGTCCCGAGCAGATCCTGACCGTCGCTTTCGATGGCCCGCTCTACACGCCCGATCGCGGCTACGACAGCAAGGAACGCAGCGTCAACGAAATCAATCGCGGCGAGGTGCCATGGCTGCGTACGCAAAGCTTTGTCAGCAATGCACCGATTCACATCATGGCAGGCGTCACGCTTGAGTCATTTGTGGAGCAGGTCGAACTTGCGGGCGGTCGCGTGTTTGCACCGCTCGGCTGTGGCGCTTTGCGACTCGAACCAGTTGAGCGCGCGGCGTCGTCGAATACGCCGACTCCGGCGTGCGGCACGGCCAAAGCCTGAAGCGATCAACGCATATTACCCGCATTACCGCATCATCCCGGCTCATCGCGCGCCATCCCAACCTCCTCCCAGCGCCACATACGGCGCCATCGCATCCGCACACCTCCCGGCGGCGTGCTAGGAATCGTCGCCCGCTGAAGGGTTAAGCAGCAGGACGAAACAGGCAACGCCGGCAACAAGCCCGGCCGCGCCGAAACGAATGAAGTCCGTGCTATCGAACAACAGCCCACGGATTAATCCCGCGAGGCCTGCTAACGCGATAAAGACGGCAATGGTCGCAAAGATGATTCTGGATTCTGTCCGGACCATGATTCCTCCCTCTCGGCTCAACGCACGTCGTTCTAGATCGACGTGGCAGTTCGCGAGCCGTCAATGACACATTCATCATCGACCCAATCGAAGTATTGCGATTGATTTGCATCAAGGTCTGGAAGCTCCGCATCACGTGTAGGTGATGCAAGCGCCTTGCAACGTTGAGGGTTAATCCATCAGCAGAAAGGCGACCAGCACTCGGTGCAGCTCACCTCTTGATGTGAATCAAGTGCATCGTCGGCCAGACCGTCATAGTCCTTACACACACCCACGCTGAATCATCACCGGCCCCCGTTCCGTCGTATCTGCCTGGCAGCCGTCGCCGTTCTCGCGCCAGCCCCCCAGACGCATCGGTGTACGCATCATGGCCATCAAGAGCCATCTCAAGTGACCACGCTGTCGATGCGTGGTCGCCGCCATAACCCCTATGAGGAGACTATGCATGTCTACCGTCGAACTTAATCAACCCAACTCCACGGCGCCGCAGATCCCAGCGCTCAGGCACGCAACCATCGACGGCATGGAGGCTTACCATGCACTCGTGGCCGAGGCCGAACGCGACTATCCCGCGTTCTGGGCGCGTCTTGCGAGAGAGCATATCGAGTGGCGCCGACCGTTCACGAAGGTGCTGAACGAAACCAACGCGCCCTTCTACCAATGGTTTGAAGACGGTGAGTTGAACGCTTCATACAACTGCCTCGATCGCAACCTCACCAACGGTCTTGCCGACAAAACCGCTATCGTGTTCGAGGCAGACGACGGCAAAGTCACGCACATCACGTATCAGGCGCTCTATCACCGCGTGTGCAGACTCGCCAACGCGCTGCGCGCGCGCGGCGTGAAAAAAGGCGACCGGGTAGTGATCTACATGCCGATGTCCGTGGAAGGCGTCGCCGCCATGCTGGCGTGTGCGCGCATCGGCGCGCCGCACTCCGTCGTGTTCGGCGGCTTCTCCGCGAAATCGCTGCATGAACGGATGGTCGATGTCGGCGCGGTGGCCGTGATTACCGCCGACGAACAGGTGCGCGGCGGCAAGACCCTGCCGCTCAAGACTATCGTCGACGAAGCCCTTGCGATGGGCGGCACCGAAGCCGTTAAAACGGTCGTCATCTATCGCCGTACCGGCGGCCGGATTCCCTGGATCGCAGGACGCGACGCATGGCTGCATGAACTCGAACAGGACCAACCCGATACCTGCGAACCGGAATGGGTCAGTGCGGAACACCCGCTGTTCGTGCTGTACACGTCCGGGTCGACCGGCGCGCCCAAAGGCGTGCAGCACAGCACCGGCGGCTATCTGCTGTGGGCCGCCGTAACGATGAAATGGACCTTCGACATCAAGCCGGCCGATGTCTTCTGGTGTACCGCCGACATCGGCTGGATCACCGGTCACACGTACATCTGCTATGGCCCTACCGCAGTAGGGGCGACCCAGGTGATCTTCGAGGGCGTCCCCACCTATCCGAATGCGGGCCGCTTCTGGGACATGATCCAGCGCCACAAGGTCAGCATCTTCTACACGGCGCCGACCGCCATCCGGTCTCTCATCAAAAGCGCCGACGCCAACGCCGCCGTGCATCCAGGCAGTTTCGACCTGAGCAGCCTGCGCATTCTCGGCACGGTCGGCGAACCGATCAACCCCAGCGCATGGAACTGGTATGCCGAACATGTCGGCGGCGGTCGCTGTCCGGTGCTCGACACGTTCTGGCAAACGGAAACGGGCGGCCACATGATCTCGCCGCTGCCGGGCGCCACCCCGCTCATGCCGGGATCGTGCACGCTGCCGATGCCGGGCATCGACGCGGCGATCGTCGACGAAACCGGCCATGAAGTGGCCAACGGTCAAGGCGGCGTGCTCGTCATCCGCAAGCCGTGGCCTTCGATGATCCGCACGATCTGGGGCAATCCTGAGCGCTTTCGCAACGGTTACTACCCCGAGGAACTCGGCGGCAAGCTGTACCTCGCCGGCGACGGCGCGATTCGTGACCGGGACACGGGCTACTTCACGATCACAGGTCGTATCGATGACGTCCTGAACGTGTCTGGACACCGGATGGGCACGATGGAAATCGAATCGGCACTGGCGGCCAATCCGCTCGTCGCCGAAGCTGCAGTCGTCGGGCGTCCGGATGAAACGTTCGGTGAGGCCATCGTCGCCTTCGTCGTTCTGAAAACGGCGCGGCCAACCGGTGCTGAGGCTAAGCGCATAGCGGACGAATTGCGCGTCTGGGTCGCCAAGGAAATCGGTCCGATCGCGAAACCGAAGGACATCCGGTTCGGCGACGCCATGCCCAAGACGCGCTCCGGCAAGGTCGTGCGCCGCTTGTTGCGCTCAGTCGCGAAAGGCGAATCGATTACACAAGACACGTCGACTGTCGAAAACCCCGCCGTGATTTCACAGTTCGCCGATTCGATCTGAACGGCCCGGCGGTCCGGCGGTGCGCCTCTCCGGCGCTCCGGCGTTCAGACGCTTGATCCTGTTGTGGCCGATGCGCGGCGCCTGTCTTAAGGACGGCCACGCAATCGACCTCTACCTCTTTCTGAATGAGGAATTCATCATGAATATCAAAGCCCCTAATCCGGCTGCACTCGGCCTGGCCGGTTTTGCCCTGACGACCTGGCTGCTCAGTATGATTAATGCCGGCTGGTTCAGCGGCACTGCGATGGGTATGGTGCTCGCCGTCGCTTTCGCTTACGGCGGCACAGCGCAGATGCTAGCCGGACTCATGGAAATACCGCGCGGCAATACATTTGGCGCGACGGCCTTTCTGAGCTATGGTGCGTTCTGGTGGTCGTTCGCCCTCTTCGTGCTGTTCCTGCACGGTACTGTGCCTGCGGCGTTCATCGGGTGGTATCTGTTCCTGTGGGGCGTGTTCACGCTTTATATGTGGGTCGCCACATGGCGTGCGCCGCGCGCGTTGCAACTGGTGTTTCTATCTTTGTGGGCGACTTTCTTCGTGCTTGCGGCGAGCGAATGGACCGGCCTTGAATGGCTGCGCCATGCCGGAGGTTACCTCGGCCTGGTGACGGCGCTGCTGGCGTTCTATCTGTCCGCGGCGGAAATCATTAACGAGGCACACGGACGCACGGTGCTGCCGGTGGGAACCGTCGCTCAGGAAATCGATGTGACCGTGACGGTCACCGAGGGACTGCGCGGGGCCTGAAACAAGCGGCGGCCGGCGTGCCGCCGCTCACACGGATAAAAATTGGCATGCCAATCAACTATCTTCGAGGATTCACGAAACCTGAGCGCAGCGACGCGGCGAATCTCCGCCTCGGACGATCGCTAGCCTTCGTCGCCGGTGCGGCCAACGCCGGCGGATTCCTCGCGGTGGGACAGTACACATCTCACATGTCCGGCATTGTGTCGTCACTCGCTGACAACCTCACGCTCGGCGAAATCAATGCAGTCGTTGCGGGATTGAGTTCGCTGTTGTCGTTCCTTTTCGGGGCCGCCACCTCTGCAATTCTGATCAACTGGGGGCGTCGCCGGCAAATGCACAGCCTCTATGCGATGCCGTTGATGCTCGAGGCTACGCTGCTCCTCTGCTTTGGCCTGATCGGCACGAATCTCGAGACCCATCGCCTGCTCTTCGTGCCGGTGACCGTTTGTCTTCTGTGCTATGTGATGGGTCTGCAGAACGCGATGATCACAAAGATCTCAAAGGCGGAGATCCGCACGACGCACGTCACCGGTCTCGTGACCGATATCGGCATCGAACTCGGCAAGTTTTTTTACTGGAACCTTGGAGACGTCGGAGCAACAACCGGTGGCGCAGTCCGTGCAGATCGCCAGAAACTGCGACTTCTCGGATCACTATTATTGTCGTTCCTCTCGGGCGGCCTGGCAGGCGCCATAGGCTTCAAGCACTTGGGGTTTATGGCGACCATTCCCCTTGCTATCGTGCTGCTTACTCTCGCCGCTGTTCCGGTCGTCGACGATATGCTCGCGCAGCGCCGATAGCATATTTTTTCGCAATGCCGCTACGTCGCGCCGCATTGATTGATAGGGGGCGCGGCCCGATTGCCAGTTACTGGTCAACGCATATTTCCGGTGTGCCCAAGTGAATAACGCCCCGGTTGCGGCCAGACGGTAAGCCCGTGCGGTTCCGCGCCAACCGGAATGGATTTGACCGAGCCGGTCGTCGTATCGATCGCGTAGACAACGTCATCGAAGCGACCGGACAGCCACAGCATCGTGCCATCCGCGCTGACATTACCCATGTCGGGACTGCCGCCGCCCGGAATCGGCCAGTTCGCGACGACCTTGCGCGTTGCGAAGTCGATCACCGAGACGCTGCCCTTGCCATGTTTCGGCCCGTGCACGCGATTGGAGCCACGGTTGGACACATAGAGCCGGGTGCCGTCGCGGCTCGGGTACAGGCCGTGCGTACCAACGCCGGTCTTGATGAAGCCAACCTTCGTGAAGCTGTCGCCGTCGATCACGTAGACGCCGTCGGCCATCATGTCGGCGACGTAGAACACCTTGCCGTCCGGCGCGATGCGGATGTCCTGCGGCATGCCCTTCCGATCGAGTTCGAGGTAGTCCACGACCTTGCGGTTGACGAGATCGATCTTGGCCAGCTTGCCGCCGAACTCGCAGGTAAAGAGCGCGTACTTGCCGTCGATCGAGAAATCGGCGTGATTGATGCCTTTGCACTGGGGCGCTTCAAGACTCGATTTCAGCGCCATCGTGTGCGCATCGCGAAAGTCCAGTCGCGCGTGTGCTTCGGCCACCACGATCGCCTCTTTGCCGTCCGGTGTGAAGTACATGTTGTACGGATCGTCGACCATGATCGCCTTGCCGGGATGGCCGGTCTTCGGATCGATCGGGGTCAGGCTGCCATCGGGGCGGCCTTCGGCGTTGTTGGCCACCCACAGCGTCTGCAGATCCCATGCAGGGACGACGTGCTGTGGACTGAATCCGACGTGAAACCTGTCGACCACCTTCAGCGTGGCCGAATCGATCACGTAGACGTCGTTCGAACGCAGGTTCGGCACATAGACGCGCGGTAGCGCGCCGGCGACCGCGGCGCTCATATGCCCGGCGCCCGCTTCGCTGTACAGGTTATCGGGGTGCACCACAGGCGGCATGCCGGCCACCGTGGTGACTGATGCAGCCGAGGCAGTGCCGGCGGCACAGAAACCGGCCAGCGCGACGGCGACGGCCGTTGCAACGCGCGAAAAGCGGGGAGCACACAATTGCATGGCGAATTCCGTTATCGAGTGATTGAGTGATCGGAGACGACGTCGGGAGTCTCTCGGATACCTCAGCGGCTTGCGGTCTCTTTCTTGATGGCATCGATGGTCCGCGACACAATCGCGTCAATGCCCAGTTGACCGAGTTCGACGCTCGAGTGCCGCGGATCGCCACCATAGACGCCGTCGGCTGGCCCCAGTTTCGGACCGGTTCGCAGATGATCGAGCCGCACCATTTGCGGTGCTACCGCCAGCAGCAGCGAGGTATCCGCGAGTCCCGCATGAGTGCCGATCTCGGCATCGCTCACGCCGTGCTGCCGCAGGATCTGCGCGTAGCCGTCCGAACTCGTGCCGTAGTACGCCGGCGGCACGAATGCGCGCGCGCTCGAGCCGGCCCAGCTCTTGTTGAGCTGGGCTACGACATGCCTGACATCGTTCTGGTAGCCGCCGTGGTCGCCGAGAAAGACGACGTTGGTGAAGCCGTGAACCTTGAAGCTGTTCGCGGCGGATTCGAGCGTCTTTTCGAACACATCGTCCGCCACTGTGATGGTGCCGGGGAAACGCATGTGCGATGTCGGCGGAGCGTAGCCGCCCTCCGGCACGTAGGCGATGACCGGCGCGACGATCGCGTTGCCGAGGCCTTCGGCAATCCGCTGCGACAGCACCTTGACGCGTGCATTGTGTTTGCCGAGTGCGACGTCGGGGCCGCTTTGCTCGGTTCCGCCGATGGGGATGATAATGGTGGTCTTGCCTGTCTGAATCTGGTCGCGCAGTTCGGTCCAGGTCAGGTCCTCAAGGAAGACGGTTTTCGGAGTTTGAGCAAAAACAGCCTGCGTAGCGATGAGCAAAATGACGGATGCGAAAGCACGTCTTGACGGAAAGCGCATGAAGGAGTCCTCGTGGGAAATGCGTGCCTCGTGAGCGAATATCCGCATAGTATCCCGTGGGGTGTCTACTGTTGTTCTTCGCAGCGGCGAGACTGTGGCCTCATGCACACACGTCGCTTACCGACTTACGAAATCCTTAATGCGCACACTCCGTCCGAACTGACGCGCCTGCGCGGCGGCAACTCCTGGTCGCTCAAGTTGCAACGACCGTATCACGGACCAGCAGCACCGGGCAGTTCGAGAATCGAAGGAATCGCTCAGCGACGCTACCTAGCTTCATGCGTTGTATTCCGCGACGTCCGTGGGTACCCATCACGACAAGGTCCACGTCGTGCCCCTGTACGTAACGCAGCAAGCAGCTGGCGACGTCTTCGCTGATGTTGTCCGTCTCGGCGATAGTGACCTTGCACGCCACGTCGCCCTCCGTCGCGTCTTTAAGCGCATTCGCCAGGATTCGGTCGCCTTCAGCTCGTAGTGCCTCGACCATCGCAAACTGGTCGTAATTGGCTGAATAGGCAAACATCGCGAAACGGTCGAGCACGTACACCATCGTCATCGTGCCGTCGACCAGCTTCGCCATGCGGATAGCTTCCTTTAGCGCACCTTTCGACGCGTTGCTGCCATCCAGTGCCACCAGGATATCTTTGTACATGACCACCCTCTCCGGTTAGTCGATTACGAATTCGCTCCTCATGGCGAATCAACCGCGCTGCCGGGAACGACACGAAGACGCGCACCACCTAGGCTGAAGATGGTCACAAATTCATCATCTGCGTTTCCCCTCGCGCCCGGATTGATTTGTATCAATGGCGTACGCGCTGTCGCTTGTGTACCTGATCGCGAACCCGACGCTTCGCGGATGCGTATTTCGCCAGCATTGATTCAAATCAAGCCGCTTACGCGTATCAGGATGAATATGCGTAAGCGCGCATCGCCAGCGCGGCTGCGGCTAACCGGCTCGATCCGAGCGTCCCGTCACGGCGAAACAAAGGCGATGAGACTCTGTCGGCGCGCGATTACCGCCGACATGGCGCAGGATTTGCTTATTGCTGTACCCACAGTTGTACCCGCACGACCCCGGCGAAGCGACCGGGGCTGACCAGCAGGAGGAGACAATGCGCGATGATGTCGGTCACGCCGTAACGTCAATGGCGACTCGTGAGGCCGGCTGGCTCACGCCGTCGATTCAGAAATCCCACGAGCGCTCCGAAACGTTCGGCTTGAGCGCCGCGATGCGGCCGGATTACGACGTGCTGCCGGCGGCCGAACTCACCTTGAAACTCGAGCAAAGCCGCGTCCTGTGTGCGCATGCCACGCCCGTGATGGAAACGCTGCACGAGCAGATCGTCAACACGCAGAGCATGATTGTGCTGACCGACGCCGAAGGGCTGATTCTTCACTCGATCGGCGACGACGATTTTCTCCGGCGAGCCGAGAAAGTCGCGCTGCGTCCGGGCGCGAACTGGGCGGAAGACCGGCAAGGCACCAACGCAATCGGCACGGCGCTCGCCGAGCGCTGTCCGACAGTCGTGCATGGCGAACAGCACTATCTGGCTGCCAATCGCTTTCTCACCTGTTCCAGCGTGCCGATCCTGGATCCGTACGGCGATCTGATCGGCGTGCTCGACGTCACCGGCGACCATCGCAGCTATCACCAGCACACCCTGGCGCTGGCAAAGATGTCCGTCCAGATGATCGAGAATCATCTGTTTACCAATACCTTTCGCGAGACGCTGCAAATTGCCTTTCACGGTCGGCCCGAGTTTCTCGGCACCTTGATGGAAGGCATCGTCGCGTTTACCTGCGATGGCCGTTTCCTGTCGGCCAATCGTAGTGCGCAATTTCAACTGGGATTGCCGCTCACCAGCTTGCGCGCGCATACCCTGTCCTCGCTATTCGGCCTCACCAGCGCGCAACTGATCGACCGTCTGCGCGTCAGCCGGGACCAGCATCTGTCGCTGAACCTGAGCAACGGCGCAGTGGTATGCGCCCATGTCGAATTCCGGCGTGCCACGCGCACCAATGATGCCTGGCCACCGGAGGAGCATCGTGAGTCACGACCCTCACAACGCGTGGCGTCCCCTCCCCCCGCCGCGAGCGTGCTTTCGAGACTCAGCTATCTGGACACCGGGGACCCGCAGATCGCGGCGGTCATCGCCAAAGTCCGCAAGGTAATCGGCAAGGACATCCCGATCCTGATCACCGGTGAGACCGGTACCGGCAAGGAACTGCTGGCCCAGGCGATCCACAACGACTCGCCGCGCCGCTCGGGGGCGTTCGTTGCGGTTAACTGCGCGTCGATACCGGAAACGCTGATCGAATCCGAGTTGTTCGGCTATGAAGAAGGCGCCTTCACCGGTGCGCGGCGCAAAGGCGCCGTCGGCAAATTGCTTCAGGCCAACGGCGGCACGCTATTTCTCGACGAAATCGGCGACATGCCCTATCCGCTGCAAGTGCGCTTGCTGCGCGTGCTGCAGGAGCGCCTCATCAATCCGCTTGGTTCCTCGAAGTCGATACCGGTCGATATTGCCATCATTTGCGCAACTCACCGCGACCTGCGCGACATGATCGTGCAGAACCGGTTTCGCGAGGACCTGTATTACCGCCTGAACGGACTAGTGGTGAAATTGCCGCCGCTGCGCGAGCGCACGGATCTATCCGCAGTGATCCAGAAGATGCTGCAATCCGCATCCTCCGAAAGCGCGGATGGGCAGCGACTGAGCGTCGCCGACGAGGTGATGGCGCTGTTCGAGCAATGCGCGTGGCCCGGTAATTTTCGCCAGCTCAGCAATCTTCTGCGAACCGCCGCCGCCATGGTCGATGCGGATGGCCAGCTGCGGCGCGAGCATTTACCCGACGATTTTTTCGACGACGTGCGCGGCACTACCGCCGCGCCTGCGAGCACCACGGAAACCTTACCGTTATCAAGTGGGCGGCTGGAGGACGTCGCCGCCGACGCCATCGCCAAGGCGGTTGCGCAGCATGGCGGCAATGTATCGGCCGCTGCCCGCGCCCTCGGCGTCTCGCGCAATACGATCTATCGCAAACTGCCGCCGCAGGGTATGGACAGCGCCGACGACGCGGTCTGACCGCCTGCGTCACAGGTGCTCCAATTTGCAACAGCGGTGTCCTCGAACTGAACAGTGCGTTGTTTCACGCGCTGGACTAGTTAGTCAGTTTCCCTCAGCAAAACGTGAGTCGGTATCCAAGGACGCTTTCGTTCAGGACGCAAAACGCCAATCGTGCGTCGGCTGTACCGTTCGCACCACGTGACACGCCCGGCATAGACCTTGCATTTGATCAATATGACCGCTTCCTCAATGCGGTTTCTCAATCACATGTCGTATCCCAGGAGACAGCCATGCAATGGACCACCCCCGCCTATACCGATCTGCGTTTCGGTTTTGAAATCACGATGTACATCGCCAATCGCTGAAGCAACGATGAAACGCCGCCCGCCCATCGCAGTATGTCAGTGTGCGCGGCGGCGCCCGGAGCATGGCTCATGAAGATCAAAATTCTAGGTTCCGGTGCAGGCGGCGGACTGCCGCAATGGAACTGCAACTGTGTGAACTGCAACCGGGCCCGTTACCAGACTGGCGATGTGTTGCCGCGGACCCAATCTTCGATTGCGGTGAGCGAGAACGGCGTCGACTGGATTCTGATCAATGCCTCGCCGGATCTGCTCGCACAGTTGCGCGCGAATCCGGAACTGCAACCCGCCCGCTCGATTCGTGACAGCGGCATTGCCGCAGTCGTGCTGATTGACGCGCAGATCGATCACGTCACCGGTCTGCTGATGCTGCGCGAACGCACCACGCCCCTGCCGCTGTATGCTTGCGCACCGGTGTTCACCGATCTCTCCATGGGTTTGCCGCTGGTTCCGCTGCTCGACCATTACTGCGGCGTCGAACGTCATGAGATCGTGCTCGATCAACCCTTCACGATTGCGCCTGTGGAAGGTATCCGCTTCACCGCATTACCGATCGAGAGCAAGCCACCGCCCTACTCGCCGCGCCGCGCCCAGGCCGCACCTGGCGACAATATCGCACTGCTGATCGAGAACCTTGCTACCGGTGCACGCGTTTTCTATGCACCGGGGCTCGCGAACGCGCCGGAACCTGTGCTCGCCGCGATGCGTTCTGCGCAACTCGTTCTGGTCGACGGCACGTTCTGGTCCGCGACCGAGATGATCGACCTGGGCCTGTCGACCCACCTCGCGGCCGATATGGGCCATCTGCCACAGTGCGGCCATCGCGGCTTGTCAGGGATGGTTCAGCTGCTGGACGCGCTGCCCAGTGCGACGCGCAAGGTGCTGATTCACATCAACAACACCAATCCGATTCTCGACCCGCATTCCCCCGAACATGCCGTGATACGCGCGCGCGGTATCGAAGTGGCACGCGACGGAATGCAATTCCAGGTATAGCCATGAACGCCCCGCTGCCCACCGCTGTTACCCACGCCGCCCCCTGGTCGCCGGACGAATTCGAAGCGCGTCTACGCGCGCTCGGCGCGCACTATCATATTCATCATCCGTTCAATCTACGGATGAATAGTGGCCAATGTTCGCCTGAGCAGATTCGTGGCTGGGTTGCCAACCGCTTCTATTACCAGATCAACATCCCCCTGAAAGATGCCGCGATCCTGTCCAATTGCGAGGACCGGCAGACGCGCCGCCTCTGGATCGAGCGGCTGCACGACCACGACGGCTACGGCGACAATCCCGGCGGCATTGAAGCATGGGCGCATCTCGCAGACGCGGTCGGCATCGAGCGCAAGGCATTGTGGTCGCTTGAGCACGTGCAGCCCGGTGTGCGCTTCGCAGTGGACGCCTATGTCAATTTCGCCCGTAGGGCGCCGTGGCAGGAGGCGGTCTGCTCTTCGCTCACGGAGATGTTCGCGCCGCAGATTCACCGCGACCGTCTGGCCGGCTGGCCCGACCTGTATCCATGGATCGACGCGCAGGGATTGCAGTACTTCCGCAGCCGTATTCCCCTTGCCCAGCGCGATGTCGAGCATGGTCTCGAGGTCACGCTCAGTCACTTCAAGACCCCCGACGCCCAACAGCGTGCCCTCAACATCCTGCGCTTCAAGCTAGACATTCTCTGGTCGATGCTCGATGCCATCGAAAAGGCGTACCCGGTATGAACGCCCCGCACCCCGATCACTACGTCAACCTGCGCCCGCATCTGCGCGCGATGTTTCGTCTGCAATGGGAAGACGTGCAAGATGCCTACGTATTGCTGTATCCGGAAGGCATGGTCAAACTCAATCCGAGTGCAGGCGAAATTCTCGCGCGCTGCGACGGAACCCGGGAACTGGACGACATCATTGACGAACTGGAAAACCTGTTCAGCGTGTCGAATCTTGCCGCCGATGTATACCGCTTTATCGACCATGCGCGGCAACGCGGCTGGCTGGATTGACATGGATACGACGATCGACTTCCCAGGCACTCGCCCTTCCCCGCCATTGTGGTTGCTGGCGGAACTCACGTACCGCTGCCCGTTGCATTGCGCGTTCTGCTACAACCCCGTCGACTTCGCCAGTCACGGTGCAGAGCTCGATACCGACACCTGGCGAGACGTGATCACGCAGGCGCGCCGCATGGGCGCAGCGCAGATTGGCTTCTCCGGCGGGGAGCCACTCGTGCGTGACGATCTCGAAACGCTGGTCGAGCATGCGCGTGGATTGGGCTTCTATACGAATCTGATTACCTCAGGCGTCGGGCTCAACGAGACACGCATCGCCCGTCTGAAAGAGGCGGGGCTGGACCATATCCAGCTCTCCTTCCAGGACTCGACACGTGAGCTGAACGATTTCGTCTCCAGTACGAAGACCTTCGAATTGAAGCAACGCGTTGCGCGTCTGATCAAGGCGCACGGCTACCCGATGGTGCTCAATTGCGTGCTGCATCGCTATAACCTGCCGCATGTCGGGCAGATTATCGACATGGCGTTGGAGATGGGTGCTGACTACCTCGAACTCGCGAACACGCAGTATTACGGCTGGGCGATGCTCAACCGTGAGCAACTGATGCCGACCTCTGAACAATTGCAGGAAGCCGAGGCCACCGTTAATCAATACAGGGAACGCATCGGCGATCGCTGCCGCATCCTGTTCGTGGTTCCCGACTACTTCGAAGCACGCCCCAAGGCCTGCATGAACGGCTGGGGCTCGGTATTTCTCGGTATCGCACCGGACGGCACTGCACTGCCATGCCACGCGGCACGCTCGTTGCCGGGTCTGGACCTGCCCCGCGTGCAGGACGTTTCGTTGGCGGATATCTGGTACCACAGCCATGCATTCAATGCGTTTCGCGGCGACGGCTGGATGCGCGAGCCTTGCCGGAGTTGTGACGAGCGCGAGATCGATCACGGAGGCTGCCGCTGTCAGGCGTACCTGCTGACTGGAGACACCGCAGCCGCCGACCCGGTCTGCGCAAAATCCCCGCATCACGGACAGATCGAGCAGGTCGTGACGCTGGCGCGGCGGCAGGCGCGTGACACTGAAACCCAACCGTTGATTTTCCGCAGCAGGGATAATTCGTTGCGTTTGGGGTGATTCTGGATGAGAGGTCGCTTCCAGAAAGAAAGCCCGGTGATTCTCCGTTATTCACGAGGATCACCGGGCTTTGTTTTGGGCGTCAATCAAAGCCCCTAAAGCGATCGAAACTATTGCGACTTGCCCGCGTTGAGCGGCGTCTTCGACGCTTTTGCGTTGTCATCCGTCAACTTGGTGGCGCCGGCGCTATAGCCGTTCGAATTCAGCAGGAACGCCATGATGTCAGCATATTCCTGCGGTTTCATCTTGCCGGGACGGTCTGCCGGCATATTGTTGGCCATGTACCCGTACACGCCGCCGATGGTCAGCTTCGCATTTGCCGCCGGCGCGAAGGCCGGACCGCGTAACGCGGGCGCATTCAATCCTTGCAGGTTGGGTCCGTGGCATTTCGCACACGCATTCGAGTATAGCGCTTTGCCGTGCGCCACCTGCGCGCGGTCGAAGCCGGGGACATCGCCTGCCGCGCTCGCATCGACCTTGATGAAGCGTCCCTGCTGCGAGCCGCGATCGGTCGCCGACGTCAAGCGCCAGGCCGCATCGTTGCGGCCGGGGCCATCACGATAGGCAAACGTGGCCACGGATGATCTGGCGGCCTGAGCTGTCTCGGGGAGCATCCATCTGCGGGTCAAGGCCGCCAGCCGGCCGTCGGAGGCCATTTTCGCCAGCGCTGCGTCGATGCGCGGCTGCAATGCCGCGCCGTTCTTCCCGAACGCGAACACCAGTTGCCAATCGGCATATGGCGAGACAGTACTCGCAATCCGGAAGTGCTGCTCGGGGTGCGTGATCCCATACGCCACGACCGCCGGGTACCAGACAATCGCGCGTTGCGCATGCCCGCTCGCCACGGCGTCGACCGTGAGTGCCGCCGTGTTCTCCAGGTCGAGCTTGACATTGGGTTGCTGCACGGCGATCAATTGCGCCGGGCTAGCGTACGTTGCCGCAACGACTTCCGCGGCGCCCGACTGCGTGGACGATTCACGCGTGGTAACGCTGACGTAGCCGGAGTGCAGATAGCCGCGCGAGAAGGTCAGCTTGCTGCCTGAACCATCGGCGACAGTCGAACGCGGAAAGCCAGCGATCACATCGCATTTGCGCGCGAGCGCCTTATTGAGTTCCTTCAGCGAAACGCCGTCGTCGTCACTGCCGTCAAATCCCCCGGGGGCAAGCGACAGTGCAATCCCCGCCGTGCGAAGCGCTTCGCGCGCTACCGCCTCGTCGAGCGCGACCGATGGACTGCCGGGAAACGTGCAAACGCGCACGCCCGTACCCGCACTGGCGAGTCCCGGTGTGAGAGAGCCAGTGGCCAACAGAACACCGGCAAAAGCGAACCAGTTAAGTCGAGTTTTCATGATCTTGCTTCCGGAAAGGGCCTGGCCGCCACGGCCGGATGGCCGCGCCATGTCGGCCCGGCCAAAGTGTCGTGGCAGCCACGTGAACATCAGCCGTGGTTAAGCGCAAACACGTACAGCGTGCCGCCGCGTGGAACCTTCTCTGCGGCTTTCGCCATCGGCCCACCCCAGATCGGGTTCGCGCCGCCGTAACCGGCGAGAATGGCAACGTACTCCTGACCGTTGACCTCGAACACCGACGGTTGAGCGACGATCCCGCTCGCGAGTTTCGGGCTTTGCCACAGCACCTTGCCCGTTGTCACATCGAACGCATACAGGTGGCCGTCGAGCGAGCCGCTAAAGACGAGCCCCCCTGCGGTGGTCGCTACGCCGCCATTCCACGGCAGCTTGCTCCAGTGACTCCAGATTTTCTTGCCGGTATTGACATCGATCGCCTGCAGTTCGCCATAACCCTTGCTGCCCGGTTCCGGTTTGATTTCAAAACCTTCGCCGAGATACGGCAACCCTTCCATATAGTTCACCGACTTGCCGGACAGCGACATGCACGCATGCAAAGCCGGCACGACAGCGATGTGTTTGTCCGGGTCGTACGAGACCGACCACCAGTTCTTGCCGCCAAGGAAACTCGGGCAGGTTTCGATCGTCGTGCCGGCCTTAGGATATTTCGACGCATCCTGGATTGGTACGCCATCTGCCGTATAGCCGGTCACCGACGATGCCGTAACGAAAGGTTTCGCGTAGATCAGCTTGCCGGTGCCGCGGTCGATTGCGTGGAAAAAGCCATTGCGGTCCGCATGGATGATGGCGTCGTACTCTTTGTTCTCGTACTTGATCGTGGCAAGCACCGGTGTATTGACGCCGTCGTAATCCCACGTGTCATGCTTCGTGTACTGGTAATGCCATTTGAGGTTGCCGGTTTTCGGATCGAGTGCGAGCAGCGAGTCGGAGTACAGATTGTCACCCGGCCGCAGATCGGCGAGCCACGGGCCCGGATTGCCGACACCCCAGTAAAGCGTTTTTGATGCGGCGTCATAGGTACCCGTGAGCCAGGCCGGTGCGCCGCCATGCTCCTGCATGCCGTTCGGCCATGTATCGCTGCCCTTCTCGCCGGCTGCCGGCACCGTAAAGCGCTTCCACAGCACGTTGCCGTCATTCGGATTCAAGGCCGCGATAAATCCCCGTGCGCCGTATTCGCCGCCTGCGCTGCCCACCACCAGCGCGCCGTCGAGCGCGAGTGGCGCGAGCGAGAACGCGTAACCCAGACCCGGCTCGAACATCTGCTTGCGCCAGACAAGTGCTCCTGTCTGCGCGTCCAGCGCGACAACGTCGCCGCTCAGCATTGCAACATAGACGTTCTTGCCATACAGCGCCACACCGCGGTTGATCACGTCGCAACACGCAGTCTTGAACGATTCGGCACCGAGCTTCGGCTCGAACTTCCACAATTGCTTGCCGGTGACAGCATCAAATGCATAGACATTGTCCTTCGGCGTGGTCACGTACAGGTAACGGCCATTGACGATCGGCGTGGCTTCGAAACCCTGCTGCAGATCCGCCGGAAACTTGTAGCTCCAGACCTGTTTGAGATTCTTGACGTTGGTGGTGTCGAGTTGCTTGAGCGGTGAATGCGCCTGGCCGTTATAGGTGCGGTAATACGTGAGCCAGCCGGGATCGCTTTGCGCGGCTGTCAAACGCTCATAGGTGACGGCTGGATAGTCGTCGGCCGCTGCGGCCGACGCGAATACCAGACTGACGGCCGCGGCCACGCTCATTGCAAGCGCCGTGGACCGCTTCGCCGAAGCTAAACGTGCTTTCATCCTTGTCTCCTGTTGAATTGTCGACGCGAGGCCATGCGGCGGCGCCATCGTCTAGTGATCGCAGACTGCCTGCGAACCATTCAAGGCAAGTCGCGTGCCATTCGCCCCAGTGCGGCTGCGAGCGACGATGGCTCACGAAGAGCGCACGCGACTTTGCAGGGAAGCGGCCGTCACGGCACAACATGGGTGTTGCACGTTGGCGCAGTCACCCGGCAATGTGTTGCTAAAAATGACAGTTGCCATGCCGGTGGATCGAACGACGCAGAGGGACACTCCATGCATCGTCACGTACACGCCGTGCCCAGCACCCCGGTGCCCGCATGCCTATCGCGAGGGAGATGAGAGTCAATGGCACGCTTCTCGCTGGATGCTCCGCACGATGAAGAGCGTCAGCATTAAGGACACGTCGAGCCAACGCAGACCTTCTCCATCGACACCAGTCACACAATCAATTGGAGGAGTCAGGTATGAATCACGCAGATATGCAGTTTCTCGATGTCGAATTTCCGTACGCACGGCGGTACGCCAATTTCATCGGCGGCCAATGGATTCCGCCGGTACGCGGTGAATACTTCGACAACGTATCGCCCATCACCGGCGAACCCTTCACATCAATCCCGCGCTCAACGGAAGAAGATATCGATCTCGCCCTCGATGCTGCCCACCGCGCCCGCAAAGCCTGGGCCGATACTTCGCCGGCTGTACGTGCGACGATCCTGAACCGCATTGCGGACCGCATGGAGCAGAACCTCTCGCGCATTGCATTTGCAGAATCGATCGACAATGGCAAGCCGATCCGCGAAACGCTCGCCGCCGACATCCCGCTCGCGATCGACCACTTCCGCTATTTCGCCGGTTGCATTCGCGCACAGGAAGGGACGCTCTCCGAGATCGATGCCGATACCGTCGCTTATCATTTCCACGAACCGCTCGGTGTGGTCGGTCAGATCATCCCGTGGAACTTCCCGATCCTGATGGCGGTGTGGAAGATCGCGCCCGCGCTGGCCGCAGGAAACTGTATCGTGCTCAAACCAGCCGAGCAAACACCTGCTTCCATCCTGGTGCTGATGGAACTGATTCAGGACCTGCTGCCGCCGGGTGTGCTGAACGTGGTCAACGGTTTTGGTCTCGAAGCGGGCAAGCCGCTCGCAACGAGCAAGCGGATCGCGAAGATTGCCTTCACGGGTGAGACATCCACCGGCCGCCTGATCATGCAGTACGCGAGCCAGAACATCATTCCCGTGACGCTCGAACTCGGTGGCAAGAGCCCGAACATTTTCTTCGCCGACGTAATGGATCGCGACGACGGCTACTTCGACAAGGCGCTCGAAGGTTTCGCGATGTTCGCGCTGAATCAGGGCGAAGTCTGCACGTGCCCGTCGCGCGTGCTGATCGATGAGAAAATCTACGACCGCTTCATGGAGCGCGCCCTGAAGCGCGTCGCCGCAATCAAGCAGGGGCATCCGCTCGACACGAAGACAATGATCGGCGCCCAGGCTTCCGAGGAACAGCTTGAAAAAATCCTCTCATACGTCGATCTCGGCAAGCAGGAAGGCGCCGAGTGTCTGATCGGCGGTGAACGCAATACGCTCGGTGGCGAACTGAGCAAAGGCTATTACGTGAAGCCGACCGTTTTCCGCGGCCACAACAAAATGCGTATCTTCCAGGAAGAAATCTTCGGTCCGGTGGTGTCAGTGACGACATTCAAGAACGAAGAGGAAGCGCTCGAAATTGCCAACGATACGCTGTACGGTCTGGGCGCCGGTGTATGGACTCGCGACGGTACACGTGCCTATCGCTTCGGCCGGGAAATCCAGGCAGGCCGCGTATGGACGAATTGCTATCACGCCTATCCAGCGCATGCGGCATTCGGTGGCTACAAGCAGTCCGGTATTGGTCGCGAAACCCACAAGATGATGCTCGACCACTATCAGCAAACCAAGAATCTGCTCGTCAGCTATAGCGAGCAGCCGCTGGGTTTCTTCTAACCCGCTACGTACGGATCTGGAGCGGTGTGGGACCCGCTCCGGACAAGCGGCTTATATACGCCGCAGCACGCGTCTCCGCTTTACTTCCACACATAGCGCAATCCAACCCATACGCCACGCGGCGCACCCACACCGAGAAACTGTTCGTTAGTCACCGCATCGGGCGAGAACGAATGGCCGGGGCCGTTGAAAAAATTCTGCCCGAGGATGCCGAAGTCGGCGTAGCGTTTGTCGAACAGATTGTTTACATGCGCGAATAGCTGCAGTTGCTTCGTGACCTGATAGGTCGTGTCTAGATCGACGATCGCATAGCCCGCGATACGCCCATTACTGTCCTGATTGTTCTCGTCACCACGGGCGAATATCGAGCTGCGATAGAGTATGTTTGCTCCTACACTCCATTTCGCGGTAGCCGCATAATCCAGACGCAACTTCAGTGTGTTTTCCGGAATGCCGGGAATACGGTCGCCCGGGTGCACCGTAATGTTGCCTTGGGCGGTAGCGCTCGAGTTGCTCGCGCTTTGCTCGACAAAACTGCTTTGATAGGTTGCGCGCAGATAGGTATAGCCTGCGTTCACAGTAAGCGGGCCTGTCTGCGTACGTGCGTTGATTTCGAATCCTTGCCGTCTTGTAGTGCCGACGTTCTGGAAGTATCCGGTCGAGGTCGCTGCCCCATTACTGCTGACAAACGCAATGTCATCGTGAAGATCGGTGCGGAACAATGCCGCGCTCCAGTGAATTGCCGACGATAGCGTTCCACGGGCGCCCGTCTCAAACGTGCGCGATACGACTGGCTTTAAAGCAGGGTCGGCAATAAAATCGTTCGGCAGCGAACAGGGCGCAGCCGGGTCGGCGCAGGCCAGCTCGATAGCGGTCGGCGTACGCGTGCCCTCGCTGTAGTTAGCATAAGCGGTCAACCAGGGCACCGGGTTATAGGTGATGCCTAGCGCAGGATTGATCCGCGAAAAACTGTGCGAGCCATTCAACAAGGGCTGCATGCCGCTGCGATCCTCGATGTCGACGCTAGCGTGGTTGTAGCGCGCGGAGGCCGTCAGCGCAATCGTGCGAGTTAACGAAAGCGTGTCGGTGACGAACACACCGAGATTGCTGTTACGGGTCGATGCATCGGTTTCCAGATTGAAGCCGCTGGTCCCGACTGTCTGGCGATCTGAGGCAAACTGAGCATTCTGCGTGTACTGGGCGAAGCCGGTGTTCGCAAAATCGCCGCTGAGACCGGCCGTAAGCTGATTGTCCATCCCCGCGACTTTGCCGGTAACGCTCAATTGCAGTGCGAATCCATAACTGTCCTGGGAGATCACAGAGTGCGAGTTTTGCGCAGGTACCGTGTTGATCGCGCCCGTCGCCGGATCGATAGAGCCGTAATCTCCATTGACGTTGCTACTCAGATTGTCGTTGTTGTAGTGCCGGTAGTACACATCGCCGGAAAGCTGCAATGCATCGCTGAAGTCGTGCTTGCCTGACAAGGTCAGCATGATCGCGCGATTCTGGTTCTCGTCGGGATACGTGTAGGCCTGGCGTGGATTGTCGAGAAACGAGCGCGGAATGGTCTGGGTACCCTGCAGCTGATTGTCGGCCGCGGTGAGGCTCAGTTCGACGGTGGTGCGCGTGTCCGTATAGCCCACCTTGCCGAACAGCTGCTTCACGCGGCTGGGATTGTGGTCGGCCCAACCCTGATCGGCTTCGTCGTTGGCGGTGAAGAAATAGTCGAAGTGTCCCAGTTGGCCGCCTTGCGTGAAGACCACACTCCTGCGTCCGAATGAGCCGCCCTCCACTTCAACGCTGCCGCCGGGATTGTCGCGGCCATTTTTTGTGGTGATGGCGATCGCGCCGCCTAGCGTGTTCAAACCGAATAGCGGATTGGACCCGGGCATCACCTCGATGCGCTCGATCGCCGATTGTGCGAGCAGATCCCAGTTGACTACGTCACCGAACGGCTCATTGATCCGCACACCGTCCTGGAAAACCGACAAGCCTTGGGGTGTGCCGAGGAGCGGCGAAGCGGTGAAGCCCCGATAGTTGACGTCCGGCTGATACGGATTGCCCTGACTCGAATTGAGCGTCACGCTGGTGACGTTCTGCTCCAGGTAGGCCGTAATGGAATTCGGGTGTTGCGTCTCGATGTCCTTCGCCTCGACGATCTGCACGGCAGCCGGCACCTCATCCAGCGCCATGCCGAGTCCGGTAAGCGGCGCCGTACCCACCACGGTTACGACTGGCATCACCTGGGAAGGCGACGACACGGGTTCGTCTTGCGCCACTGCGCAAGTACCGTGGGCCATAGCAAGCATGCCCGCTATGGCGGCGGCGATGCGCGTGCGCCGCCAACCGTCGCGATGCGACTTCATGTGTCTCCTCCGTCGTGACGCGCATCGGCTTCATGGCCGTACGCGGTGTGTTCTTTGATTGCGGTTTCCGATGTACCCACTTCAAAGCAACATCGATGCCGGACATCGACGCAATGCGATGCCATGTCGAACGCTGTACCGCGTTTGTCTTCGCTCACGTGACACCTGTGTCGATTTGGTACAGGCAGTGCTCCAAACGGGGGCACCTAAGACAGACCCTCGGAGCGCGCCCGATCCAAACAAACGCCGCACGCGCGTCCTCACGACCGGCACGCATGTTGCGATCCGAATGGCAATCAGAATCTGGGGGTGGCACGCATGATCACTTCAGCGCTGAAAGGTGCAAACGCGGCGCGACGCAGGCTGCGTAGCCTGCAATGCGCGGCGGCAAACCCGCCGGCGCGCGTCGCAGCGTGCCGACTGCCGCCGTACACCACGGGCGCTTTCAACGACCTCCGGGGAGCGCGCGCGCATGCCGTTGCGCTAGTCGTGCTTGCCGTCCATTGCACGGTGGCGCTCAAGGTTTGGCGTATGTCGGTGGAAAAGCAGGAATACACGGCGCCGCATGTGCTCGACCTGCAATTCGACATAGGGGCTGCCGCGTCGCCACCGGCTGCGATTTCAACGAAATCCGCAAACCGTGCCGCCAACCTGCCGTCGGCTATGACGTCACGCGTGTCACCGCCTTCGACCTTGACACTCCGCGCAAGAGACATGGCTACCCCGAGAAACACTACTCAGGCTGCGCCATCGAAACCGCTCGCGAAGATCGCGCCGAGCAACGCATTGAAGTCACGGCCTGCGCCCGCCGCTACGACTCCACCACCGATAACCACCGACGCCGGTCCCGAACCACGCAATACATCGACCTCGACATCACCGGAGTCCCAACCGACGTCCGAACCGCTCACTGAACCCAGCTTCGGCGCCGCTTACCTGCGCAATCCTGCGCCGACCTACCCGAGCGTGGCTGAACAACGCGGCTGGCAAGGCACCGTCATGCTCAAGGTTCATGTACTGGCCAGCGGCCGGCCAGACCACGTCGGACTCGCGTCGTCGAGCGGCCACGAGTCGCTCGATGACGCGGCACTCGAAGCCGTCACCAACTGGCGTTTTGCGCCGGCTCGCCGTGGCGCTCAGCCGGTCGATGGATGGGTCCAGGTACCCATCGAATTCAAACTTGGAACCTGACTATGAACATCTCTGACTTCGCCACTCAGCTCATTGTCGACGCTTCGCTTTGCTTGCTCGCAGCCTGTTCGTTACTGACCTGGTGGCTGATTTTGTACAAAGGCTGCGCGTACTGGCATCTTGCTTCGGAGAACCGGCGCTTCACAGCACTTTTCTGGAGCGCCGCCGAGCGCGATCCGTCGGGCATACCTGGCAGCCCGTCACACGCTTCGGAGTGTCCGAAGGCGCGCGTGGCGCGCGCCGGCTTCGCCGCATGGTCGGGCACCGCCCCAGCGGAGACGGCAGTGGCCAATGCGGAATTCGTGGCCTGGGACCGCCACGAACTGCTCGATCGCTTCCTGAACCAGCAGATCCAGAGAGAAAGGCGCACGCTTGAACGTGGCTTGACGCTGCTTGCATCGATCGCCACTACCGCGCCGTTCATCGGCCTGTTCGGCACGGTGTTCGGCATTATCCATGCACTACACGCAGTCGCTGTGGGCAGCGCGAGCGGGATCGAAGGGGTCGCCGGGCCGGTCGGGCAAGCACTGACTGCGACGGGAATCGGGATCGCCGTCGCCATCCCCGCTGCTCTCGCCTATAACCTCTTTGTGCGCCGCGTTCACGTCTCGATTGCCGATCTCGAGGACTACGCCGCGGATCTCGTCAACGTGGCGCAACGCAACGGTTTTCGCGCGGTGACGGGCGCTCATCGGGCGGAGGTGCTCACATGATTTCCCGTTCGAACGCAAAAGACACGGACCAACCGCTTGCCGAAATCAACATCACGCCGCTTGTCGACGTCATGCTGGTACTCGTCGTGATTCTTCTGGTCATGGCGCCGATGTTGACCAGAACGCTGCACATCGATCTGCCAAAGGTTGCAGCCAGCGCGCCCGAAGCGCGTGATCACGCGGTGACGGTCAGCCTCGATGCAAACGGCAAGCTAAGAATCGACGACCTCGACATCGCCGCGGACCAACTGGAGCCGACGCTCAGGCGCATCGCCGCGCGGGATGACCAGACCGTCGTGAACCTGCGTTCCGATCAAAGCCAACCGTTCGGCGCTGTTGCAAATCTGCTCGCCAGAATCGGCCATGCAGGCATCGTGCACGTCGCAGTCGTAACGGCGAACGTGGTGCCACGGAATTGACGTAGCGCGGTCCTGCGCTTCATGCTCCTTTCATGCCTTTGACTTAAATCAAGGGGGCTGCCCATTTGGTGTTTATAGTCAACGCGCATACGCGGGGACGAACCGAAGCGAGAGTTCCTCATTTCAACGCTCTCTAACGAAAAAATGGCATTGAGCGCCCGGTAAAACACTGCTTTCTCCGCAAACACAGGGAGCAGTCGTCACGCGACGCGGCCTGGCAGAAAATTTCAGATGCGGTCATATCATGCCCGGCAAGACATTCATTCTCGATTCAATTCTTGCGACGCCGGCGCCGCACAACGGCGACGTCACGGTCGCCGTTCGTTCATCACTGCTGTCGACACTGTTTGAAAACATACGGCCGCTCGTCATGTCGGGAGGCGCAAGCAGTTTCATTGCGCTCGTAGCCGTGATCCGTCTGCATCAGACGTGGGCCGCGCTATGGCTCGTGACGGATATTGGCCTCCTGTTAACACGGCTCGGGATCGCTCGTGCTTACATCATGCGCAGCCGTACGGGTGCGGTTCACCCTGGCCCCTGGGCTGTCCGGTACGTGCCGCCATCGCTACTGGCCTGCCTGCTGTTTGGCCTCGGTACGATGGGCTGCATCCTGTCCCATGACGGCGAACTGACGGCGCTCGCCGTCATGGTGACGGCTGGGATTCTAGGCGGAATAGCGTCAAGAAACGCGGCCTTGCCCCGCCTGGCGATCGTGCAGATTTGTCTGGGGGCGATTCCTATTGGGCTGGGCGGGCTGCTCGCGTCCCGTAGCGCAATGTGGATTCTGGTGCCACCGCTTTGCCTGTATGTTGCGGCGATGACTTCGGTGGTCAGGCGCCACTATGCGATGCTTGTTGCCCTGATGACAGCCGAACAAAGGCACGCAGAACTTGCGGCCCAATTCGATGCGGCGTTGGCCTATATGCCACACGGGCTGTGCACCATCGACAGCGCCGCGACGGTGACCATTGCCAATCGCCGAACCGCAGAGCTTTTCGGCGCCCCTGTCGAGATGCTGCAGCTTAATGTCCCGCTACCTGAGCTGATTGGTCAGGTAGTGCTGGCGAAGTACGGTGAAGCGTTTCGAAAGAAGCTTGTCGAGCGGTGTACCGCATGGCTGTCGGAGGAGCACGGCCCGCTCAATCTGAAACTCAACGATGGCCGCCAGCTCGAGATGACTCGCAACCCGGTGCCTGACGGAAGCGCTGTCATCATCATCGAGGACGTGACGCAGCGTAGGACCGCCGAGGCCCGAATTCTTGAGTGGGCCCGTCACGACGTGCTGACGGGTCTGCCGAACCGCCGCTACCTGCGCGAACAACTCGAGCGGAAACTTTCCCGGCGCGCAGACAATCACGACCCAGCATTGGCGGTGATGTATCTCGATCTGGACGGCTTCAAGCAGGTGAATGATGGCTTCGGCCACCCGGCGGGCGACGAGGTCCTGAAAATGGTCGGGGAGCGCTTGCGCAGGACACTGCGGCAAGGGGAGCTGGTGGCGCGGATCGGCGGCGACGAATTCGCCATTGTTCTTGAGAACTCAACCACCTCCTCCGCCGCCGCACTTGCGCAGCGCATTATCCAGCGATTATCCGAACCCTATCCGCTGTCAGCAGGCGCGCTGGTCAAAATTGGAGCAAGCATCGGCATCGCCTTCGCAACGAAATATGAGTCTCTTGATCTGCTGAAGAAGCGGGCCGACGCGGCCTTGTACGACGCAAAGAAAGCGGGCAAAGGGGTATTCCGTTTTTGGACCGTGGACGCGGTCGCCAGCTAGAGCAGTGCCCGCTAGATGTCCGATTCATCAAGAAAAATTTTCGACATACTACCTAATTCTGTTTCTTGCCGTCCAGCGTCAAACATGGCGATCTGAGTGCAAACGGCTGGATTCTTGAGCACACACAAGTTCGAACTCAGGAGATGCACTCACGAGTCTTGGCTGGGTTTGCCAGCACCAGGACGCTCACCTTGGGATTCGTAGCAATCCAGCCGTCGAGCATATCTGCCCATGCCTGGAGCATCGTCCTCCGCTGCTCTGCATACTCCGCCTTGTTGTAGACCGCGCGCACGCCACGCTGTTCGTGAGCGAGGCATTTCTCGATCCAGTCGGTGTTGAACCCTGCTTCGTGCAAGAGCGTGCTGGCCGTCCGACGCAGATCGTGCACCGTGAAAGGATCAAAATCTGTCCCGCCGTCGCGTATCAGCTTGACCGTGCTGTCAATAACGCGGTTCAGAGTCGCCATACTTATTGGGGAGGCCGTCTCATAGCGACCGGGATGCACGTACGAACTTGCCCCGAAGCACGTCTTGAATGCGACCAGAATGTCCAGAGCCTGTTGGCTCAGATAGACAATGTGGGGGCGACCGGCCTTCATCCGTTCCTTCGGAATTGTCCAGACTGCGGCGTCGAAGTCTATCTCACCCCACATCGCCAGAATGAACTCGGACTTGCGCACCAGCGTGAGCAGCATGAATCTGATAGCAAGACGGAGCGTAGGCATCGTCGGCGTCTGTTCCAATGCACTGAAAAACACATGGATTTCGGCAGGCGACAGTGTCCGATCGCGCGGCTTGAAGCTGGCGATCGCAGACGGGCGGATGGCCTCCGCAGGATTGTCCACCTTTAGTCCCCGCGCCTGCACGAAACGGTAAACCTGAAGAACGATGTCGCGCGCCTGCACGGCAGGGGCAGCAGCGCCCCTCTCCTTGATCTTCTCGCAGCGCGCCATCAGTCGTGCGGGCGTGATCTCTTCCAACTTCAGCCGGCCAAATTCCGACGCGAGATTCCGCTCGTATACCGATTTGCGCATCGCTAGTGTGGAGTCGGCAAGAGCAGTCTCCACAAAGTATTTCTCCGCCCACTTACCAAACGTCAGCGCCTCGGTCGCCTCGACCCGTTTCTCGACTTTCGCCCGTGACGGGCTTTCGCCGCGTTGGATTGCTCCGTACGCATGGTCGCGTAGAAGGCGGGCTTCCGGAAGGCTAATAGCCATTCCGAATCCGAGTTCGTCTGGCCTGCGTGGCTTCCGTGCGGGAAGTGATGGATCGTAGCGGCCTATAACCAGGGTTTCCCGGCGACCGTTCACCCGGTAGTCGTACCGGAAGCTCACCGCGCCTGAAGGCGTCACTGCCGCATATAGCCCGCGCTGATCGGCAACCTTATAGATCTTCTGAGCCGGCTTCAGCGCTCGCAACTGCATGTCTGTGAGCATAGGGACTCCTCGAACGTATACCGTCAACCGATACCGTCAGACTGATTTGACGGTATCGGACAAGGCCGTCCGAGGAAGAAATGTCGGTACCGTCACCGATACCGACATTTCCACCAGGCATTGCCCGGATCACAGCAGACCACACCGGACAATAACCTCATGTTTTTAAACGAAAAAACATGGAAAACCGTAACTCCCGGAACGACTTGGGAGCAGTCTAAATCATTCCCGCTCACTGCATCACAGCGGTCGTTCGACAACGGCAATCGCGAAAGGCCGCAGTGGCATCAACGAATGCGTACTTTCGACCCGAAGCGGACTCGGGCGACGAAGCGATAAACGCCCGCTTACTGTCGGAGATCGGCCGCTCGCATTCGTCCTGGAGCGGATAGAGGGCGCATAAATCAGACGCATTGAAAAAATAGCTCCAGATACTATTCTTCATGCTGGCATCGTCATTCCATACGTTCGACTCTGAGCATGCCGCGCTTGTGGCGCGAAGCCTCCCTTGCGGTCATTGACGACGGGACTTGCGAGATGATCAAGCGGCTATCGCTTATTTCTGCTTCTGTCGCACTGGGCTGCATAGCTACGGTTGCCCCAGTTCTGACCAGCATCTATATCGCCGACGAGGATGCAGAACGTCGCGAGCAGGAAGATCTGCAGCAGTTCGCCGCGAAAGCGGTGATGCGCACGGAGCTTGTCACCTACCAGGCATTCGCCGCTATTGCCGACATGGAGGCGCTCCCCGGCGGTCTCTGCTCTCCCGCCCAGGTCGCACAGTTTGCCCGCGTGGTTTTCAATTACCGGTACGTGCAGGACGCGGGTGCTTACGGTGGCGGGCAATATCTGTGCTCGCCGCTTTTAGGCGACGTTCGGGCGCAGCATCTGACGATGCCCCCGCCCGATTGGCTGAGCAAGGACGGCTATCTGCTTTGGTACAGGCAGAAGAACCCCCTCAGCGACGAGCGCCAGGATATTCAGATTGGTCGCAAGGGAAATTATGTCTCGATCGACCCACAGTCCTACGTCGATATTATTGACCCCGCCGGAAGACCGGTCGCAGCGATCAATGTCGAGACGAACACAATCCTTGCGTTGTCGCCTGGTGCGGACGCCGACGACATGCTCAACGCATGGAAGCTGGCTGGGCATGTGAACGATGAACAATGGCACTACGCTGTTGCCCGTTCGTCAAGCCGGCCCCTCGGGGTGGTAGTCAAGTCTCCTCGCAGCAGCCTCGTGGGGCACTGGCCTGGTTTGCTCGTGATGTGGCTTTCGATTGGTCTCGTTGTCGGAGGTGTGCTTGGTTGGCTTGCGTTCAGGCGAATCTCGCGGCAACTCTCCTTCCCCGCGACGCTCGAATGGGCGATAGCACGCAAGAAACTCGACGTGGCTTTCCAGCCGATCGTCCGCCTCACGAGTGGCGAATGCGTTGGTGTGGAAGCGCTCGTCAGGTGGAACCTGAACGGACGCAACATCTCGCCGGAAATCTTTGTCGCGGTCGCGGAGCAAAACGGTCTTATTCAGCAGTTGACGGACCTTGTACTGGACAAGACGATTGACGAGCTGTCAAAGCTCTTGCGCTCGCGTCCTTCGTTCTACGTCTCAATCAATGTGAGCAGTGATGATTTGCGGACACGCCGTTTCCTGAACGTTCTTACCGCCCGGTTGCAGGACACGGGTATTCGACCTGCTCAGGTCAGAATCGAAGCAACGGAGCGAAGCTTCATGGATGCCGACGCAACGCGGCAAACCATAGCGGCATTCAGGGATGCCGGCCACCCTGTCTATATCGATGATTTCGGGACCGGGTATTCCAGCCTGTCGTATCTGCAAACCTTTACGATCGATGTCCTGAAAATCGACAAGTCATTTATCGACACCATTGCACAAGACGCAGCATCCAGCGTCGTCGCGCCTCATATCATCGAGATGGCGCACGAACTGGGGGTGGAAATTGTGGCAGAGGGCGTCGAGCGCGATGTCCAGGTCGAATATCTGGCGCAGAGAGGCGTCCAGTATGGACAGGGCTGGTTGTTTGCGAAGGCCATGCGGGCTAATGAACTTATCGTCTGGCTCAACGAAAGCAGATCGACGCTTCAGCCGATCCATCAATAATCCTGATGCGCAATGCGATGCCACGCGTGCCCAATGCACCTACGAACCGCAACTGGTCGACGACACCGCTTTCCGCGGGATGCTGAAAAACGATCGTCTTTTGTGCCAGGAACAGCAGACGTCTCCGAATCTAATTCGTGGGTCCGGAAATGGCCGCCTACTGCCCGATGCCGACGGCAGAGGCCGCATCGTTCCTACCTCAGTTGGTTTCCGCACACGTCACCACCGCTGTCCAAACCGGCCGTTCCGCCGCACGCCGGGAATTTCATTTCTCAATAATTGGGCGCGCGGCGAATACCGGCCTATAGTATTCGTAATATGAATCGTCAGTGGCCGTACGCGAAAACGAAAACAGGAAGCCGGGGGCTTATGGAAACGTTGATCGACGTGGAGATAGCGCACATCGCGCGGGTGATGAGACCGTCGCTGGTTGGCGGCCCTCTCGGTCCTATACTGCCTGCGCAATACTGGCGCTGGCGACTACACAGGCTCCTGGACGCACCGCACCTGACGCGGGTCCAGCTTTGCGCGCTCGACTGCCTGTTGCTGCAGCTGGGTGCATTTGAAGTCAGCTTCAAGAGCCGGCCGTCAGTAACGAGCGAACCGCCATCGGGGCGATTCCGCGCCAGAAACACCTCCATGCAATCATCAGCCGCACCTGAAAACCCTGCAAACTGATTTTAACGGCCCAGTTCGACCCAACTTAGCCGTTGACCGATTGCGGTCGAGGGACGCGTCTAGGCTCGGAAAGAGACATTCGGACGGCAGGCTCGGTCTTGCTTCTGGCTTCCGAAAATCACACCTTCGGATCTTTACTGAGTAGGGAACTGTGGACTCCGTGCGTCTCCAGGCTTCGTCGGCGCGTTGCTGGGCCGATTTCACGATCCCACGAATGTTAGCGTGACGCGCGCAGCGGCAAAGTCTACGCGCTTCGGCACACCTTGTAGCGCCACTTAATCGACAACATCCATAGTCCTAACAGACGATCTATCGACGTTTGTGACAGAGTTCGCGGCCCGCGTAGACGGCAGAAAACAGGCCGACGATGACGGCCGCTACGGCCAACGATTCATCTTGTCGTTCGGAGGGGGCCGACGACGTTGCATAAAACCATAGGCCCATTCCGATTGCCGTCATGAACACACCAAAGACAAGCCCCCACACCGGCCCCGCCGTGTCGGGACTTCCTAATCTGCGAGACATTTTCATCGCTATACTCCCCGTCCCGCACCGACATTTTCCAATCGCCGCAGCCTGCGAGTTCCGCATTGGCACAGTCTGAAGGTAGCGTACGTAGCCAAAAAGACGCCCTCAACAGGCTAAATTATCATCAAGTCTATTTAGAGTCTTGCGATCAAACGGACAGACACCCATGAAAGAGACGGCAACTGCCGTACGTGAGCGCGTCAATGGTTCGATCACCGATTTTTGAATGCAAAAACAATAACCAGGACAGCGACAAGCACGGCAAGCCATTTCAGGCTGACGACGAGCGTGCTCAACCTCTCGACAAGAGCGTTCATTGAGGTTGCGTCACCAGCGTTTGTTTGCTGTTGATCCTCGCGTGAACTGTCGCGTTGGCCGGGCGCATCGAAGCTGATTTTTCCGAAGTCGAGAGCGAGATGAACAACATATCCGCTCGCAATTTCCGGCGATTCCATAGCACTGCCTTCCTTACCCGGCCTGAGGAACAGGTACGAATCCCCAAGGGAATCAGGAAACACCTGCCCCGACATATAAATGTTCTTCAGACACAGGCCGACCTTGACCGCAGAGAGCCGGCCAGCCTCGACCCCCTGTATCAGCGCCTTCATGCTGCTTTCCGGCACATGGCAAGACGCCCACCACTGATCTGGTTCCTGCATCTCCCGGTCCGTCGGGTTGTAGCCAAGCCTTGCTGTCCCCAACGGGATGTCCGAAAAAGTCGTACCGAGTTCGTCTTGCCATTCGCGCAGGCCCTGCCGATCTGCCGCACGGATTTCTCTGCCCGTGAACGAGATCTGAACTTTGCGGGTGCTGTTCCCGTGTTCGCCAATAATTGACAGGCGAACGTCATCAAAGAAAGCAGTCCCACGGACACAGGTAGTAAGGGTGGATCGCGTTTCTCCCTCGGCAGGTTCCAGTTGCTGAACGATCTGAAGATCCTGCAAGGTGAGCCAGAGGGAGCTTGCGGGGTAATACTTCTTTGCATTGCCATCAGGGCCGACGTGTTCTAGCGAGTGGCCACTGCCCTGCTGCACATCGATTCGTCCGGTCTCCTCGCGATAGATCATGCTGACTTTCTTATCGAAGCGCGGACGCGTCGCCGGGTCGATCTGCCCGGCCCTGGTAGACGTCCGGTAGGCCCCGGCTGCGCCATTCAGGCTGTCCAGAATATCGGCATGCGGGCGTGCCTCAGCAATGAGCTTGCGCTCGCAATCTGCCGGTGCTGCATGGGTGTCCGATAGCATCTCGCCGAAGCGAGCGACGAGGCGATCGACGAACCGAAGTGCCTTGGGTGCGGTCTCCGACGCCCCGGCTGGAATCCGGTTGGAGGTGGAGTCGAGCAAAGGCGGCCGCTGCGGATCTGCAACTGCCACGGGCGAAGGCAGTAATCGGTTCAACAGGCTCGCATAAAGCGGAAGCATCGGCAGGAATACGCAGGCGAGAGCCACGTTGAAAAACGTATGAAAATCCGCAACCACTCGCGCATTGTCCGGTTCCATAGTGACCATGAAGCGCCCGATTGGTCCGAGTGCTGCAAGTGCCAACGCAACGCCGGCTATCCTTGTGAGCAGGTTCCCGACCGGGAGCCGCTTCAAGACGGGATCGTATGGTGCCGTCCCTGCCAGTACGGGGTTGATTGCGGTGCCGAGGTTCGCGCCCATCACCAGTGCAAAAGCCGTATTGGGCGGGACGACGTTCCGCGCGCAAAGCGAGGTGATGAGCAAGACCGCCGCCGCGTTCGAATCTGCGGCCCATGTCAAACCCGCAGCCAGCAGAACATCGACGACCGGTACGGTGGATGCAGCGCCCAGCAGCATGCGAAGGCTTGGGGCATCCTCGTAATCGGTCATCAACTCGAGCAGATGATGTAGCGCGAGCAGCATCAGGCCCAAGCCAATGAACATGCGTCCCAGGTCGTGTGCACGCGTGTTCGATACCTTGCGGAACATCAGCGCGCCTACAAGGATCAGGGCCGGAGAAACGGCGGCCGCGACGTCGAGCGACAGCACCTGCACGATAAACGTTGCGCCGACGTTTGCGCCCAGCATGACGGCAAGCGCGGGCACCAGCCCGACGAGTCCCTCCGCAGCGAAGCTCTCAACCATGAGTCCGGTAGTCGCGCTGCTTTGCAATGCCGCCGTCGCGCCCATTCCGGCCAGGAATGCCCGGAACCGCCCGCCCAGAGACCGGGCGAGAAGGGGGCGAAGACCGGCGCCAAATGCCCGATGCATGCCAGTTTGGACCATCTGCGTGCCCAGCAGCAGCAAAGCAATGGAGCCAGCAAGATCGATCAGCGTGAACGTCGTTATCATGATTCGGACTCCTGGCGTCCAACCGTTCGCCCACGAGACTTCGGCATGTCCCTGCCCCTTGGTCGGCAGAGCGTCACAGCAAATCGACGCTCGTGGCTCGAACCCGGTTTGAGCATGACCGGCACTCGCCTACCCCCGTGCGCGGCTCCATGGAGAGTTGCATCAGTAAAAGGTGCCCGACCGCGAGGTGAGCCAGTTTAGCGCGATACCGTGCCGACTGTTAGAGTGGAAAACAACAGTTAATCCCGGATTACGGCGCTCGATACCGCTATGCCTGCTGGTACGGCACCGATGAGATCCGGGTGCTGCATTTCCGACAGGATTTACAATGCCGGGTAATGGTCGCCGGCGTGGCTTGCATTACCGCCGGTTTCGACCGATGGTAAAGAGATCCGCTATGCAGGGAAAGGATGAAAGTCAGAGCGACCGTGGTATGCGTGCGGGAAAACCGGATTCTGCTGGTTGCCAGAGAACGATCAAGATGGGCGTTACCAGGCGGGAGAATCCGTCGGGATGAAACGCCCCAGGAAGCCGCGCTACGTGAACTGTCGGAAGAAACGACGCTTGCGGCTATTGAGTTGACGTACCTCTTTCAATTTACCGGTTTCAACACATTGCATCATGTCTTTTTCGCCGACGTCGCGCATCATGCAAGCGTACAGCCCAGCAACGAGATCGCGAAGTGCAGGTGGTTCGCCCCGGTCAAGATAGCGACGCTTTCCGCCAGCATCCCTACTCGTGGAATCGTAGAGCTTTTCTTCCGGTATATCCGCACTCTGGAATCGGACGACGTCCAGCGGATTTCGCAGCAGGTGGAACGGGTGAGCCTATGAACCGCACTTATCACCATCAAGGATTCGATGTCGAGGTCGCCGTAGAGACTGACTTCAACTGGCAGGCCGGACGCAGTGGGGGCTATGTCGCGGTCGTGAGAATCTGCAAGGCCGGTGGCGCTCTTGCCGTTTTCTCCCCGTTGCGTTTTGGCGAATCTCAAGGCAAGCCATTTTTCAGCAAAACTGACGCGCTCATGGGCGGCTATAGCGCGGGACGACGGATCGTCGATGATTTGTTCAGTTCATGACACGCGTCCACGCCGTCCCGGAAACATAGCCTTCCATCGAAGAATGAATTAATGACGAGTGACTGTTGTGGGGCCGATGACCCGTCATTTGCCACTGCCGCGGCGCTTTGCATCGCGACGGGGCGCATGAGCCCGGAAGATCAGAAGCTCGTTGGCTGCGTCACGGGCAACCGCTCTAACGGTTACGCCGCCGCAGTCTGCGTCGCAGGCACAAGACTCTCGTCAGAGCAACAGAGGCTTGCAACCTGTGCGGCCCAATATTCCAGCAATCCCTATGCGGCGGCGCTATGCGCGGGCGGAGCCAAACTAACCCCGGAACAATTGATAGTCGCCCAGTGTGCGATTGAGACGCTCATGGAGCCGCACGCCTTCGCCGTGTGCGTCACCGAGCAATTGACGCAAGCGGAGCTTCAAAAATGCCTGTCGGGCAAGATCGGCGGCGACGACGGTTGCTTCGGAAAAAACAACGATCTTGTCAAAGCAGTTCAAGCGGCCTTCAACGGTGCCAAAGCTCTCTCCGGAGGGCCCAACTCGTTGGTCAACAACCCCGGGCAAATTTGGGGCGGTCCGAATTCTTTCGCTCACAACCCGTCGCAAATTTGGGGTGGCGACCATTCGGTCGTGCGCAACCCTGGCCAGATTTGGGGCGGCCCCAACTCGGTCGTCAACAATCCAGGACAACTAGCCGGCGGCAAGAATTCGGTTATCAACAACCCAGGCCAACTCGTCCCAAAGTTTTAACATCCATATTCCCTGACGCCAGGCTCTCACACCTGACAGTCGCACCGGCTTTGATGTTCGAGGAAAGCGCCGCTCAACGGTGGGCGTGATAGCGTGCCCGCATATGGCTCGTCGAACGCGGCTCATTGATTACGCGCGCCAGCATGCCAAAAAGATCCAAGCCTCGTTACGGCGGAGGGGATGGGACGGGAAACTGCCGTTGCACTACAAATCTCCTCGTGGCCGGGCGTTCACATTTCTATGGTCTGTACGGTACTAAAAAGCATAATGGCCCCGAGTGGGTGCTTTTCGTCCTTCCCGAACGTCCGTTAAGAGCAGTTCATTGGACCGTCTATCCGATTCTCTGACGGACCGCTTCGGGTCGGCTACGGAAGTTCGGTGAAGGTCGAGGGCCAACGTGGTGGGGCGATGGTTATTTGTCTCAGTGCGACCCACAGGGGACCTTCAGATTTGCCGAAAGCTGCCGTTCACATAGCTTATAGGCGGCTCCGACGTATAAGATCGGTCTAGGCGAAAATTCAACACTCCGACTCGCTGCAGCGACTCAGAGTTGTCTTGGAGTGGGAATCCTCTTGAAAACAATCGTAAAGCGCTTCCTGTTAGCGCTGATCGTCCTGATGGCTTGCGTTCGCGGTGGAGTTGCTCTGGCAGAAACCCCATCTGATCAGTCCTTTTCTCCTGATCCAAAAATCCAGAAAATTGCGGAAGCCTACTCGCTAGACGCCGTCGACTTCTCCGCAAAACAGTTTGGAATAAAACTCGACTGGTCGGACGCGAGTATTGCAAATGTCGAAAAGGCCTTGGCGCAAATGAGTTCATCCTACGTCGGCACGAGTCCCAAGCCTACGGACGAACAAGTTATGTCGTTTGCGAAAGCCTACGGAAGTTACGTCGGAGAGGTGTATCGCCGCAATCATGGTGGCGAATGGGGTATGGTCACCCTTGGCGGAAGCCGATTCCCGGGTCTGCAAACCACCTCAGGTTCCAGCTTCTGGCCATGGGGACGAGTATTCAATCGGATCACAAAGGGGGCGGAGGACAGCATCGCCGACTACTACGTGGCCCTATTGAAAAGGTAGCGGACGGCGCATCCAGTCAACTTGGCCTTGAAGGTCTCAACAATTCAGGCCACGACGTCGACCGTCCGAAAGTGGCCGATAGCGCCAGTTCGATAAACGTGGCACCGTGAGGACGCTGGAATTCTCAATGGCAGCTTTCCGGCGGTATGTGCGGACGCGTAGTGCCGGCCACGAACAGACACCCGCCTAGAGACATCGAACGACCGAAAAGCATTCGGCAAACAGCCATTCAGAAAATCCGGCGATAACGTGAGTTTGCCGCGCAGTTGGCCTGACGCCGTGCTTTCCATAGCATTTCAGTAAGCTTTCGACTGTATATCTGGCTGCCGGGATTCCACGTCGCCCGTCGCGAAATTTGTATTGAACCGTGTATAAATACGGAGACCGCAATACGACATAACAACCGATTCATTTGCGCGGCAGAGATTCGACAGCGCATTGGCATCGACGTCGCGAAGGCGTGATCCGACCGGCCCACGCAGCAGCTTTCTCGTTGGTCGAGCCGAGCCGCCGGTTCAGATCCGACAGGACTCTGCAGTCCGACATGCGGGGTGGCACCTCGGTCAATGCCAGTTCGAGCCGGTCCAGCAGTTCAGGCAGACTCACTTCACCTTCCCTCGTCCGTGCAAACTTCCGCTTCTTCATAAGGCTGCTCCGCTCTATTCATCGACGATGCGCGCTGGCGTCAACGTCACCGCTAATCTTCGAGATCCAGCGACATCTTTCTCTTATTTGCACCAACAGGACCGTCGGAGGCATCTCCCTTTGGTAAGGGGGCTCAGCATATCGAGATCGATACCACATCCACACCGATGCGGATAATGCCATCGTTCGGCTGCCTCGTAACAAGATCGCTTTCCGCGGGAGTGGCGCTGCCCTCTCTTACCTGCACGGTTGGCCGCTCACGCTGCGTCCGCCAGCATCGACTGACGACAGCCCGATGGCGCACACCGGCAGGCGTACTGGGCCCGAGCCTCTTCACTCGCAGGATCGTCAATCGCCAGCAGATATTCAATGAACAGTTCTTCTCCGGGCTCGATTGCCCGCAGCGTATGAATGAAAATGCGTCCCTCGTCCTCGATGGTCTCGCAGTTGGGCGCGCACGCGTGATTGAGCCAGCGCGCGCTATTGCCGTCACGGCTGCCGTCGATCACACGCCCATCCGACAACCCGAAAAGAAACGTATGTCCTTCGACGCCTTCACGCTGGTGACGACGCACCGCATTTCGCCATGAAGTGACTTCACCTTTGTATTCAAGCACGCGCTCGCCGGCGGTAAGCGGCCTCACTGCGAACACACCCTTGCCGTGAACTGACGATCGCCGGACGACCACACACCTCATACTGTTACCTCGACTGATATGTGCGCAGTATAGAAGAGGCATAAATCCTCATCCACACCGACGTGGATACGTCACTCGCGTCAAGGTTGTGACAACCATTGCGGGTTGAAACTGGAGTTTCGTCCTGGCGCAATCAGTTGGTGGTTCGGAACCCGCCGAACTGAAGGCGGCTCCGGACTAGAAAAGCTGGGCACCGAGATCGCACAGACTGTTCCACTTGACGGTGCTGACGAAGGTCCTGCGCGTCGCGTCGAGAGATTCGATCATCGCGCGCTGCCCACGCGCTTCTGCAGTCACGCGCACGATACGCGTGCGGTAGCGGAGCAGCCCCGCCCATCGATGTATCATCCGGGCATATTGCCGGGTTGAAAGGTGTGGGGACGCCGATAGTCGACTGGGGAAAAGGTACTGTTCCGGCCTCAGAACAGCCTTCTCAAGCCACGCGCTGACCGCCGACCGGGTCCCATTGCGCCTGCCGATACCGTCAGCGATACCGGCATTCCTTCCTGACACACAGCGGCTTCGCGATCGACGCCGGCGTCACAAAGGGCCGACGCCAATCGCACCTGAGGTATTACCCCGACTGAAGGAGTCGCAGCAAAGGGCCGAGCGATGTGGTGCGTAAGTATCTGGCGTTGCTCGATGAGAGCGACACTGATGGGCCAACCGTAGCAGCGTCGCCGGAACCTACAACACCACCAAGGAACATTTCGCTGATCAATCCTGCTGCGCGTTGGACCGCGGCGCCCGGTGGTTCCGTGTCCTATGCCTATTCGTCAAATTATCTGATCGATCTACAGACTGGATGTTAGTCAGAAAACTGCGAGTCCTATTGAATCCGGCCAATCCCCATTGTCATGTCACCTATGCGCGAAGCCGAGCCATCGGATTAGTCCCAAATTGACAAGGCGTGTTCATTACTAAGGCAGTGCACTCTCTTTCCACAAAATTATCAGAACTTGGTTGTCAGCCCGAATATGAGCGCAACCTGATTGGGTGTAGCCGAGCTCGATTCCAGATCCCCCACCGTCCCACCCGCCGATACGATGTGGTTACCATCTTCGCTGAAGGTAGTTCCGTGAGCGTGTGAATAGCCACCGATTGCGTAGAGCGTAGTGCGCTTGGACAGACTGTATTCCATCCCAGCGGCCACGTTATTGTAGGTCGCCGATGAACCGCCGGTTGACCTCGTGTAGGTGTATCCGATGTTTAACGCGACTGCCGGCGTCATCTGATAGTCCAGGGAGGCCGCACCAGTATTAAAGGTTTCTTTCCGGTTAAAAGCAGCAAAGCTCGCGTAAGGTTTCCATTGCGCATTGCTATAGCGCACGTTGGCAGTCAGTTTGTTCCAGACATACTGGACGGCAACGTGGGTTATCAAGCGCGAGCCGACAAACGGGTCGTCGCCAAATAACGGCGTAACCGAACTGTTCTGAGTCTGGTCCGCCGTACCGACACCGCCGGCGCCGTCGTTCTTGGCAAAGACATATCCCGCCGCCGCACTGAAGGCGCCGCGAGCATAGGCGATCGAAGCTGATGAGGACTCCTGTGATGATGCGTCCCCAGCTACGCCTCCCAAGCCGTACATCACCTCAAACTGTAGGCCAGCATACATCGGACTGGTGTACTTGACGGCATTTTGCAGGCGAAATGTATTGTCATTATTGTCGGCGTCTCCCGGAGTGGTAAACGCGGGACCATAGCTATCGGCCGTAAGAGGTTGAACCAGATCGACGGTCGTGTCCAACTGACGACCGACGGTGACTTTCCCGAAGACATCGCTGTTGACCCCAACCCATGCATTTTTGCCAAACAGGCGGCCACCTTGACTCAGTTTTCCCGTATTAATGTTAAACCCGTTCTCGAGGTTGAAAATTGCCTGAAAGCGATTACCCAGATCCTCCACTCCCTTCATACCCCACTGGTTGGCCGTCAGGTCAGCACCTTGCAACTCGACGAGGGAGGCATGCCCAGTGTTGTTGTAATAAGCAATCGCGTTATCAAGTTCACCGTAAAGCGTGATTCTGCTTTGCGCATGGGCAGCGGATGCAACAGCCAGCATGCCCAATGCGACGCTGCTGAAAATGGTTAACTTTTTCATCAAAAATCTCCTATTTATATAGTTATACTAATTACATTTCAGAAATAAGCGACAATAGCGAATTACTACTTATCCATGACGCCGGCAGCGCTTCCCTACTTGATTGGTTGGTCGCCTCGGTCCAAAGAAATGCGGTCAGACAGGTTCGTACACGTCAACCTTGTTGCTGGTGTCGAGATATATAAAGATGCGGTGGGTGGCCGGATCGACGGCCAATGTATGCGCGTTCCTTTCGGTCTTCAGATGATCGACCACCTGCTTCGCGTCGAGATCGACGACCTCAGCGCTTCCAATCTTGTCGCCAACGAAAACCCGGCGGGCCGCCACGTCTACCGCAATCTGATCGATATCGCCGCCCTCGAAAGGGATGCTGTCGACTAGCTTGCCGTCTGGGCTGACGATCAGTATTTTCTTGTCGCGGCTGCCGATAATCAGATGCCCTGCCTGACTGTCGTAAACCATGGGCTTGGCCGCTTTCCTGAGATGGAAATCCCATACTGCAACGACCTGACTGGAGTTCGGATCAATCACGTCGACAACATTGTCGACGGGTTGGTAAATGCGATCCAGACCCGGTACGTACAGGTTGACGTCCGGGCCATCTTTGGCGGGTTGAGGACGCAACTCAATGTTGCCAATGCGCGCGAATGGCGCTTCACCCTCGAATACTGTTTCGGTATTGCTATCGTCATTGGCAACAAAAACCCTGCCGTTTTGCGTGTCTATCGTCACGCCATCGGATTTTTTTCCTCCGGTATCGACGCTCGCAATCTGCTTCAAGGTGTTCTTGTCGATGACCACCAGTTTATTGGCGGTGGCGTCGGCAACGAACGCATACTTGTCGCCGACGGCGATACCGTTACCATCCTCGATGCCCCCGATCACAGCCTTGACGGCAAGCTTGTCTGCATCAATGACCACGACATTGTGCTCGGGCGACTGCACGATCCAGGCGGTACGAGTCTGGGGATCGAAAGTCACCCAATCGCCATGCCCCCCATTTCCTGGTAGATCGATTGTCTTGACAAGCTTGTAACGGGACTGAGCACTAGCCCAGGAAGCACTGGTCAGTGCAACTGCTCCTACGACGACCAGAACCGCAAGCTTCGAAATACGACGCATGATGTCTCCTGATTGTTTTCCATCTTAAATGGTCCTGCCGATCGCCCGGGTTCTCTCAAATCCGGAATCATCCTATGATTAGGATGCCTATTTTTATTGATTAGCCTTTACTACTTACCCAATGAAACGGCATCACTGAATTATTGCCGGTGCCGTGTCTGGCTGTGCGCAGCGTGTCGCCTCACTGTATGGGCACTTGCAGGTAGAGCGCTGACCATACTGCTTTCCAACTCGCATAGCCGCGAATTGGCTATTGAGCGCACGAGGCCATCGCGGATCTCAAGGCCTAAACCGTTCGAAGCACGAGGTGTTGTCCCTTCCTTCGGCTTCTTGCACTGCATTGACCTACGCCTCGAGGAGCGCTGGGCCTTTCATTCCTCAGAAGGCCCAGGCGTTCGCCACTCAGGGTGGCAAAGAAACATGCCCTGCTTTTATCAAAAGCCATGAAATCGAGTCTAGGTTGTCGAATGCCTAATGTCAACACTTTACTTTTAGACATCCCTGCTATTTCAAGCTCATCGCTGCTGTCGCCGTCAACTGTTCGACACCCATGTGCCGCGCCAGCACCGCATCACTCCGTCATCATTGCCGCACAGCCAGGTGATATGCCGGACGATCAGTCACTCTTCCCAGCCAGTCCACCAGGAACGGCCGTTCAGCGTAGGTCCCGAAAACATCAGAGAATTGCCCCGCCAAGTCGAACCAGCGCGCTGCAGCCAGCGCGACGCCTATATCCGCGACTGTAAAGCGCCGCTGTGCAAGAAAGAGCCGGTAGCTCAGCGCCTCATCCACAATTTGAAGCAGACGAGCGGCTTCCCGATGCGAGGTCTTGATCGCGTCGTAATTGCGCTCGGCTTCCGGCACCCGCGTGAGGCCCAGAAATGCGACCCGTAACGTCGCCCACAGTGCCCCCAGTTGCCAGTCCATCCAGCGCTCGACTTCAGCACGCGCCGCCGGATTGACCGGTAACAATGCCCCCGCCTCTCGTGATGACGCGAGATAGCGAACAATGGTGTTCGACTCCCACAACACAACGTCACCGTCAACGAGCGTCGGCACGAGGCCGTTCGGATTCAGCTCAAGGAACTCAGGGGTGTTCACCACGCCGAACTGCAGACCTGCGTCAATGCGCTGAAAATCACGCCCTTCACACAGACCGAGCTCTGCAAGACACCACATCACCTTCTGGACGTTGATCGAACTACGTCTGCCATAGAGTTCCATGGATATCTCCCGATCAAAACATCGCACCGAGACCGGCATGCACGAGTCCAGCCGCAAACAGCACGGCGAGCGGATTCATCCTGGGCCGCGCCACGAACACCACCAGCGCAATGGCCGCGAGGCCCCAGATCATCCACGTTGCGGACGACGAATGCAGCACCGAAAACGCACTCGCGAGAATCAGCCCGGTCGCGACAGGTGCAAGTCCGCGCTCGGCCGTTCGATGCCACCGGTGCTGATGGTGCCGCGTCCACGCAAGCGTCGCGCCATATGCAAGCACCGACGACGGAACGAAGAGCGCCAGCGAAGCGACGACCGCGCCAAGCCAGCCAGCCGCTTTCCAGCCGATCAGCGTAGTTAGCAGCGCGCCAGGTCCGGGTGCAGCCCGTGATATGGCAAACAGGTCGACAAACTCGGCCTGCGTCACCCAACCGTGAATCGCCACGGCCTGCTGGTTAATGTCGGCGACGATACTCTGGCCGCCGCCAAGCGACAGCAGTGAAAGCGGCACAAACACAACAATCAGTTGCAGATACAGGTTGTCGCGCATGCTAACCACCCCTCGAAGCAATGACCAAACCGATTGCGCAAGCAACGATCGCGATCGGCACGAGCGGCAAGCGCAGGACACCGACCGCGAGGAACACGGCCAGGATCAGCAGCAGTGGCCAGCGCTGGTCCGCAAGCAGCGCACGCGCAGTGCGAAACCCCACCGACGCCGTCATACCTACCGCGGCAGCAGCGATACCTTCAAGAAATCGGTGTAGCCACGCAAGCTGAGCAAACTCGTGGAATGTCGTCGCGAGCAGCACGATCACACCCATCGGCGGCACGAGTAGCGAGGTAACCGCCACTACGCTGCCAATTGCACCCCTCATCCGGTAGCCAACATAGATCGACAGATTGACCACGTTGGAACCGGGCAGGATCTGCCCGAGCGTGAGTGCGCCGAGGAACTCCTCCTCCTTCAGCCAACCTCGCTGTGTGACAACCTCGCGATAGATCCATGCAGACAGGCCGCCCCCGAAGCTCGTCAAGCCGACACGCGCAAACAGCAGCAGGATCTGCAGCAACGAGACATCGGTTGCATCACGTCTCACCACCGTTTGCATGTTGGTCTACCTTTGTTGTCCGGGATCTGGACGCAAACCGGGTGCACAGCGCGCCCGGGGTCAGTTCAATGCCGCTCGTTGGCGAGCCGATGCTCCGCTATCTGCTCCTCAGCTTCATGCAGCAGCTTTGTCGACCGTTTACGGCGGCTCCAGATCGACGCGATCACGCTAACTGCCGCGCAGCCAAGCAGGCCGGCCGCGATGGGACTGCGCACGAACGTGCCCGGATCCCCGCCCGAAATCGTCAGCGCCTGACGGAACGACTGTTCGAGCGTATGACCCAGAATCAGGCCAAAAAGCAACGGCGCCTTCGGAATGTCGAACTTGCGGAACGCATAACCGACGATGCCGAAAAAGAGCGCGAGGAACAGGTCGAACACATCAGTATTGAACGAGTAAACCCCGGCCGACGCGATCACGAGAATCACACAGAGAAGCACGCCAGGCGGCACATACAGAATGCGCGACAAAATTCCGACGAGTGGCAAATTGAGCACCAGCAGCATGATGTTGCCGATATACATGCTCGCTATCAGCCCCCACACAAGATCCGGCTGGGTATGAAACAGCATCGGCCCGGGCTGGATACCGTACATGATGAACGCACCCATGATCACCGCGGTCGCGCCGGAGCCAGGGACGCCTAGGGCCAGCAGATGCACGAACGCCCCACACGTATCCGCATTGGTTGCCGCCTCTGGCGCCGCGACGCCTTCGATCGCGCCGTGACCAAACTCCTCGGGATGCTTCGAGATTTTCTTCTCCAGCACATACGAGAGCATCGCCGCAAGCGTGCCGCCGAGGCCGGGCGCCGCACCGCAGATGAAACCGACAATCGAGCCGCGGAAGATCGCCGGACGAGCGCGGCGCCACTCATTGCGGGTGAACCACAGCTTGCCTTCCACCCGCACCGTATGCATCGTGCCGCCAAGCGTACCCTCAACCATCCGGCTCACCTCCGAGATTGCAAAGAGGCCCACGACCACGACCAGGAAGTTCACGCGGTCCTGCAACTGTGTCAAACCGAGCGTGAAGCGCGGTACACCGCTTTGCAGATCAATGCCGACTGTCGCCAGGCCGAGGCCCATGAACACAGCCATCATGCCTTTGGCTAGTGAATCGCCAGTCAGCGCGCCAACTGTCGAGAGTGCAAAACAGATTAGCGCGAAGTATTCTGCGGGACCAAAATGCAACGCGACGGCCGCGAGCGGCGCGGCAACGAACGAAAGTGCGGTCACGCCCATCATCCCCGCGATGAACGAACTGACCGCCGCAATCGCCAGCGTCGCGGCCGCACGGCCCTTTCTCGCGAGCGGATAGCCGTCAAGCACGGTCATCACCGCGGCCGCGTCGCCGGGTGTGTTTAACAGAATGGCCGTGACCGCGCCGCCATACATGCAGCCGTAGTAAATGCCTGTGAGCATCATCAGCGCGGAGATCGGGTCCATGCCGAAGGTAACCGGAATCAGCAGCGCGATGCCGGCCGACGGGCCGATGCCCGGCAGATGGCTGATCATCGTACCGATGAACACGCCGATGAGCGTGTAGAGAAGATGCATGGGCGTCGCAGCGACCGCGAGTCCTTGCAAAATGCCGTGCAAGCTGTCCATGATGCGAGCGCCTCAGAAAGGGAGGAAGCCCGTCGGCATCGGAACACCGAGAAGCTGGGAGAACAGCAGATCAAAGAACACCGTGACACCCAGCGCGATCGTGAGATTCGTCTTGAGGCGGTTGCGATTGAAATAGATGAGCAGGCCGAACAGAAAGACCGAAGTAGCAAACAGATATCCCGCACGCTCGAAAGCCAGGTAGTAGAGCGCCGTCCATGCCACCATTCCGATCAGGATGAGAGGATGGTTTTTCGATTCATGCGCCTCATCTGCGAGCGGTACTTCGGCAACCGCTCCCGCGGCCGGTTTTGCAGGCGTATCGGTATGCGCATGCGAGCGGTTCCTGCTACGCCCCTCAAGCAGCAACACGAGTGCCGACGCGATCAGCCCCACACCGACGAGTGCCGGAAACACCTTCGGGCCGAGCGGGTCGCTCAATCTGACTTCCGGCAATCGCATGTCCATGTAAAGATAGGCGGCGGCCAGCGTGATCACGCAGAATGCGAGCCACACATCTCCCTTGATGCTTTTCATGTCTCCTCCGGTTCGACCCCGGCACGACCACCAGAAAGGCAGTCGCCGCGGGTTCGTATAGCAAGCGAGATCGCGCAAGCCGCTGCGGATTACCTGTCCTCCGCTGCGTACCGCCAACACTATTCGCGTCTTATGTCTGGCGCTTCACTTTTCGTTGTAGCGACCAGGCTTCACGACTTCGGCGATCGTGCCGTCCGGCGCACGGAACTTGAGCGCACCCTCGCCCTTCGCGGACAGGATCTCACCGCCGTATTGCTTGATCCGCTCAGCAGCAGCCTCCTGGTCGTCGACTGTGACGCCCCAGTGATGCAACCGCGGACCGGCTCCGGCCAGTTGCGCTTCATGCGAATCTTCGCTGTCGTACTTCATCAGGGTGAAGTCAATGTGGCCGTCGGTCATGTGGCGCGATATGTGTTCGCGATTACGCCCAGTCTTCACTTCCGTGAAGCCGAACACTTCCGTGTAGAAACGTGTGGCCGCCTCGAGGTCATCGACCTTGACTGCGAGGTGAACGATGCGTGACATATGGTTCTCCATGTCGGTAAGTGCTACGGGTTAAAGAAAAGCACGTTATCTAGCGAGACCTAGATCGGTCAGCAACGGGCTGAGGCGATCACGCTCGCCGTGAAGAAAAGCACGTGTCTGCGTGCTGTTCTCATAGTCTGCAGTCCATAAATTACGCTTGACGGCCACCGCCCATAGCGGCGACGCAGTCGCTTTCTGCAGGACGTTATCCCACCAGGCGATCTCCGCGGGCGTCATGTTCTTCGGACCGACGACTACGCGCCACGTCGTGAAGTCGACGTTCGCGCCCTGCTCCTTCCAGGTCGGCACCATCGCCAGCGCGCCGTCTTCCCGTTTGTCGCCGGAGATTGCAATCAGGCGCACTCGGCCCGCCTGGCTCGGCCCGAGCACGACGCCAGCCGGAGTCGCGGAGACGGTGACGTGCCCGCCCATCAGCGCAGTCATTGCCTCGCCACCCGAGTCGAAGAACACGACTTTCATCTTCTTCGGATCCTGACCCACGCTCTTGACGACAAGCGCCGCCGCATCGTGGCTCTGGCCACCGGGAGAACTCGACACCCCCATCGTGACCGACGAGGGGTCCTTCTTCAGCATCTGGATCAGATCCGCGCCTGACTTGATCGGCGAATCGCCGGGCGCTGAGAACACCACCTGCTCCGTGACCAACACGGCCAGCGGCGTTACATCGTCGATGCCGACGGTGCTCAGTCCGGTGATGCGGTTCGTGATCAGGGGCAGTGCCTGGACGGTGACGTAATGGCCGTCGCCTTCGTGTGAATTGATGTAAGCGATGCTGACCGTGCCGCCGCCACCCGGTCGGTTCATGACGGTTACCGGTTTACTCGACAGCTTTTCCTGCTGGATGACACTCTGAAGCGTGCGGGCTACGAGATCTAGTCCGCCGCCTGGCGCGCTTGGCACGACAATCTCAATCGGTCGATGCGGTTGCCACGCGTCAGCCGCGCGGACGTGTGCGGCATAGATTGAGATCAGCGCAGCGCAGACCCCCAACATGACGCCAGCTCTTCCAAGTCTCCTTCTCATTACATCGTCTCCTGTTTTTTGGCGTTCAGTAGTCGTTTAGAAATTGAATCTGTCGAACGTACTGGTAGCGAAAAGCCGCTCCATCGGCACTGCCTCCTGAATCAGACCGTCGCTTCTTGCGTAACGCTGCAACGTATCGAGATCAGCGCGATTCTCCTTCACGCCGTAACGCCAGTAGTCGTCACCCATCACCGATTTCACACGCTCGAATTCGGAAGTGATCCAGGGATGCATGACGCGCAACGTGTCGGTGACCGCAAGTTCAGCCAACGCCAGGTCCCGTGACTTCCTGAACGCCGCGTATACGTTGACCGGCAGCCAAGGGTGCTGCTCAACAAGCGTCCGGCGGATGCCGAGCATGTGCATGGGTGGAAAAAGACCCGTCTTGCCGAACCACGCCTCCTCGTCGCTCCTGAAGTCTGGAAAGAGCCGTCGTACACGTTCGTTGCGACCGAAGCACGACGGCGGCTTCGGCGCGATGACGGCATCGATATCGCCGGCGTCAAGCATTCTCGAGAGCGTCTGTTCCGCGCCGATAGGCTCGATGCGGATATCTCCCGGCAGGCTGTACGGCACCCGTGCCTCACGCCCCGCCTGCTCGAGCCCACCGACAACCCAACTCACGTCACGAGTATCAACGCCGTATTCGTCACCGAGCATGCCGCGCACCCAGATTCCCGCAGTCTGCTGAAAATCGGGTACACCGACGCGACAGCCCTTGAGCGCTTGCGGAAAATCGATACCACGATCCGTGCGCACGTAGATCGCGGAATGCCGGAACGATCTCGACAAAAACACTGGCACACCGATATAGCCACTCTCGTCGCGCGCCGTAGTCAATAGATGTGTGCCGAGCGATAATTCCGAGATGTCGAATTCGGCGTGACGAAACGCGCGCTGAAAAATCTCCTCGGCGGGGCCACTCATAAAATTGATCTTGCAACCTTCGATCACGACCTTTCCGTCAAGCAGAGCGCGCGTTCGATCGGTAACCTGGCAAGCCAGTGACAGTTCAATCATAGGAAAAATTGCCGTAGGTTGATGTGAAACCCAAGCACAGCCGTCAAAGTGCTTTTGCACTACTACCAATATGGAGTGCAAATTAATTCACTTGTACTTGACCGTTGCTCGAGCAGCCATAGATATCCGTCAGGTCCCGTGAATCACTATCGGCTTGCGCCGCTCCACTTCGTCAAGGGGTTGCGTTACTGGTTTCCTGGCGATCCCCATCCGCTCCGGCCGTCGCCATCCCGTCCAGCGCCATAAGCATCCGCTCCTTGCCTTTCGACACGTGACTGAAGCTCGTTTCGTAGCCAAGGCTTGCATTCCCCGACTTCAAGGCACTGACGATCTCGCGATGCTCTTCGTTCGACTGCAACAGCGCACCGCGCTGAACCAGTCCGTGCACGCGGAACAGATGAAATTCCTTGACGAAGCCGCGATAGAGCTTCGTCAGCCGCGAATTGCCGGTCGACCGCACCATGTAATCATGGAACTCCAGATTCAACGGATCAAAGCGCGAGAAGTCGCCTTTTTCTGCGGCTTCCTGCATCTGGTCGACATACGCATCGAGTTGATTTGCCATTTCTTGCGTCAGGATCGGCGCGAGTAGCGATGCTGCCAATGCGGTAAGCCCCGCGCGCAGATCGTAGACTTCGATCGCGTCGTCGCGTGTTACGCGCTGGATGAATACGCCTCGTTGCGGGATCAGGTATACGAGTCCTAGTTCGGCTAGCGAACGACACGCTTCCCGCACAGGACCGCGACTCACGGAAAGCTTGTCGGCGACAGCCTTTTCGTTCAGCCGCTGCCCAGGCTTGAGCTCACCGCTCAGGATCATTCGCTCGATCTCGTGCTGTACAACACCAGTCAAGGTGTTCGCCCGAAAGTCAGCCAGAGAGACGGTAGCAGGGTTGTGATCAGTTTCCATGAAATGCAGTCTAGGGAGCCCTATCCAAAATGTCAACATTTTATTTTTTTCATTCCACTACCGCCGAGACTCGCTTGGCAGTCCGGAAGGCGAGGTTCGGCGTCTCTGTTGCTTCATTGCCCTAGTCAGACGACCATCGAGGCTCTGGTACAAATAGCCGGTTCGGCCGAGATTCTTTTATGAATTTGGAGACCGTAGAGATTGCAGTGGACGGCGCTCCAGACAAACGGCGCTGCGGTGTCGTTCCTGCACGGTTCGGAACCACCACCGTACCTGAAGGCTCATTTCGGTGCTCACCCTCCCGAGCGTCCGGGTCTGGAAGTGTGTGGCACCCATACAATGCTTGAGCGTGCCGAAGACGTGTTCAACTGTGCTTCTTCGGATGGTCATTGCATCAGACTTCCGGTCGAGTCGACTCTGCATGACTTCCAGTACATATTCGTGCTCCCATCGTCGGATGCGGCGATAGTCGCTGGGCGAACATCGCTCCTTGCGATGGCAACGCGGGCAGCACGCAAATGTAACCTGTGGTCAGCGCCAAAGAGCGCGGGCTATGCCTCAGAAAGCCATTCCATGAGAACCAATTTGGTTCCGCCACGCCATTCCGGCAGGCCGACGACCCCATCAATGCCGCCCCACACTTCGCTTGAAGCGTGATCTAGTACGATGAGTTGGGGATTCCCCTTTTCGCCCTGCACGACGCGAGCCTCCTTTGATCTGCCCGTCAACGCTCGCTTGCGAATCTGCACTGCGCGCAGACGCTCGGTCGCATTCCCAACATCTGTCATGACGCGCTGTAACTCTCGATCGAACGCTGCCGGTACTTCTCTGTCTTTATCTGCGCCCGCTGCGAATTACAACATCAAGAAGTTTCCGGACAAATATCAGGCGGTGTTCTACTACAACCTCTCATCATACGGAATCGGCTTTGGCGTCGACGACAACGGCAAGCGGCTCGCTCGTGCGTTCCAGCAAGCCCTGATCAAGTTGCAGAAGCAAGCGTTTTTCAAAAGTGTGATGCAAAAGTGGGGGCTGCCCGCGAAGGACGGACGCCCCACGTTCCCCGTCAACGATCCGCAGATGTGAAGCCTCTGGCTGGCAGCGAGACCACCTGCACCCCGTGAAAGGAATACCTCCCCTTAACCTGACGAGCCTGCCGTGATGTCACGGCGGTCGAAACTGTCCGTCATGGAACCGCGTCCGGTGGGATCCAATAATTTTGCGTATACACATGCGTATATGTAGCGAAAAGAAATAAAATTTTATTAATTTAAATCAAACACTTAAGCATCGTATTCGAGTCCTCTCCTGGCACCAACAGTTGTTCCGGCGTAAGCCGAAGTAGTCCGAGAAACCCCGTAAGATCAACGTCTTACGGGGTTTTTTGTTCTCTACAGATCCCTTGCGTTCCACTGACATCAACGATTTTTGCGTATGCACGGAATCGAAGCGCCCGTCTCGCAGCTTTCGCGCACTCGATTTAGTAGTCGTGCCGATGTGGAACCAGCATTGATGCTCGACCACACACGTACGCTCTCCGCGGCAGTCTCCTCCTTTAAGGCATCGGCGATTGATTGAAATGCGTCAATCCTGGTAACCGCCCGGCCGTCAGACGGTGCAAGTCACCCGTTTGTGGCGGTACGTTGCGGCGGCATCGTGTAGAAGGCATGCATGGCGTGCCAGATACGGTGGCGGTTGATGCCAAGCACCGCAACGTGGGCGACGCCCTTGATCTCACAGAACTGTTTGTCTTTGTTCGGCAGTTGCGAGAAGAAATCGAGTAATTCAGCATCCGTCGCGTTGCCATCGTGTTCGGCTCTCGTCATGCAAACGGAACACTGAAGCTTTTTGGGGTCGACCATCGGCATGTGGATCGCCATGTCGACATAGGTTCCGTTCGGCGTCCGGTTCACCAGCTTCAGCTCGTAGTCACCCAAGGCTTTCGGTATTGCCGGGTCGACTGTCGACGGATCATCGCGCGAAAAAATGGCGTCGAAGCTCGCTTGCGAGGTCGGCCGGAAGTTGCTGGCCGTAAGCTTCGCAATGTTCGCACGCCGCTTCATGATCTCGGGCGCGCCCTCGCCGGTATAGGTGAACGCATCGAGCACCATGCGGTCGACCCGCTCCGGCTCTTCCATTGCAAAGACACCGAGACGGATCGAGCCAGACGACTGGCCGTAGAACATGACCTTCTTCTGTCCGGTAACTTGCTCGACAACCGGCAGCGCGGCTTTCAAATCATCGACGCCAGATCTGATATCTGAGTTCGATTCGGTCTTGGAGGAGCGGCCATAATTCTCGTGATCCATGGTCCAGACGTCAAAGCCGTATCTTGCGAACTCGTCCATGAACGAGTAGTTCGGCAATCCGGGGACCTGCAGGTCGAAACCGCCCCGCCCCGAGAACGACGAGCCATGCACCAGGAACAATACCGGCTTCGGGCCCGCATCTGCGTTTGCGCCGTCTGCGAGACGCTTGCGGTACAGGTATAGTTTCACCGCGCCTTTTTGCGCCCAGTGATCTTCGGCAATGGTCTGCATGGTGGCAGCGCTGGCGCTTACCGGCATCACAGTCGTCGTGATCAACGTCACTGCTGCGCCTTGCAAAAAACGACGTCGCTGCAAGGCGTTCTGCTTTTCGGTCACATTGTTCATATCATTCATTCTGATTTCCCATGACTGTCCAACAATATTGAAGGTTCTCTGGTATTGCCGATTGATGGAATGAGCAATCAACTGCCAAGTCGAACCGACACACTCACAAAGCAGGACACACAGCGCTCCGATCCATCACGCCAACGCCGGCCCGTCGATCAGGCTGCCGCTCAGGTCAATTTCCCCGGGAGTGGCTTCGCCCTATTCCCGCGCGACACCTGCCGCTAGGTAGTGACCTGACGAATCACATTTCGGATCATGCCGATCCGATCGATTTCGGTTTCCATCACATCGCCAGGTTTGAGGAACTCCGGCGGGTTACGAGCGGCGCCGATGCCTGATGGTGTCCCCGTTGCAATGATGTCGCCGGGCTCGAGCGTCAGACCCAGAGACAGCTCTTCGATGATGCGCGGCACCTTGAAATACATCTGGCTGGTATTGATTTGCTGCTTCACCACACCGTTCACGCGCGTCGTCAGTTGCAGGTTGGTGTAGTCGATGTCGCTGGCGGGAATGATCCAGGGGCCAATCGGGCCGTGACCGTCCAGGCTCTTGCCCTTGAACCATTGGCCGCCATGATCGACCTGCATGTCCCGCGCAGTCGTGTCGTTGATTACGGCATAGCCGAACACATACTGCATCGCGTCGGCTTCCGCGATGTTATGGCCACGCTTGCCAATAATGACCGCCAATTCGCCCTCCCAATCGATCTTCACGGACACCGATGGATTAAAGGGGATGGGGTCAAAGGGACCGTTGATGGTATGCGTGCCCTTGGTAAAGAACACCGGGTGTTTCGGCAGAGCTGCCTGCTTCGCGGTCAGACTCTCGCCAAAATGCTCCAGATAGTTCCAGCCGACAGCGTAGACGTTGCGGGCAGGCACCGGGATCGGCGCGAGTAGCCGCACGCCGTCAAGTGACGCATGCGCTCGCCCGGAGGCCGCGCATCGACGCGCCTGCGCGACGGCATCGGGCCCGGCGGCTATCAACGAGACCATGCTCGCCGGGTCGAAGGCCAGCGTCATACCTAACTCACGAGCAGTCGCGCCAACGTCGATTACCATGCCCTGCGCCGTCACCACTCCAAGGCGCGGCGCTTCTGCGGCAGCATGTTGATAGGTCACCAGCCGCAACGCATCGCCAGCCTGTCCCGAGTCCGCGGGAACCTTGATTGCTGCAGGAGTCGCTCCAGCCCAAGTGGTTACCGCCGAACTGAGGGCGAACCCCGTGCCTATTTTAAGGAGAGTGCGACGCGATTTGTCCAAGATCGTTCCTTTGGAGTAGTAGGCCTGAATAACAGTGCGTGGCAAGCCTGGCAACGTAGGGTCAACGCGGTCAGCTTCCAGCTAGTTCGCCTGTGAAACAGCGTCGAATCCATTCGCTTTCAATGACGCCTGCACTGCCGGTCCGGTGAGATAAGAGAGCAGCTTTTTTGCCAACGCCGGTGACCCGCTGTTGGCGCCGATACCCACTGCGTAGGTCGTCTTGAGCTGCAGGTCCTCTGGAATAGGCCCGACGAGTGTGACGCCATGAACGGGCTTGATTTCGCTGATCTGCCCCAGTCCGACGGATACTTCGCCCCGCGCCATGGCCTCCATAGCCGTTTGTCCTTCGGCGTAGTACTTGATCTTGGCGTCTACCCGGTCACCGATCCCAAGGCGGTCAATCAGTTTGGCGAGATAGATGCCCGACGTCGCTCCGGTTGCCGGGTCGGCCATGCCGATCGATGGAGCGTCGAGCAAGACCTGCGCGAACGCCTGGTCATCCCCGATCGAGGGCACAGCGGTGCCGGTCTTGACCGCCATACCGAGTCGCACGCGAGCGAGGTCTTTTTCCGACCCCTCCTGCACCAGATGACGCTCGACCAGATTGGCGAGCGGCGTGGGAGGAACAATGACGAGATCGAAAGCTTCGCCCGACACTGCCCGATCGTGCACCTGGCCTGCGGTGCCATAGATCAATCGGACATGGTCGCCACTCGCCGCAAAGTATTGCTCTGGCAGTTTCTCAAGAGCGCCCTTCAGCGCGGCCGCCGAAAAAACTACCAGATCCGCTGCGTGAGCCGGCTGAACCCCCGCGAGCAGCACGCCGATCAAAAATCCCGCTTTGACTTTCACGAGAACTGTCCTCACGATTAGCCTCATTGAGTACTGTAGACGCCGATGCAACCACCGCACGGACCACCTGTCTTAGGAAGCGGTACAAACACGTGTCCATTCACGTCGCTCGCGGCAACCGAGTGGGCATTACCGCCCGTCGGGATGCTCTGCAAGAGCGTGTTGGTCCTGGCGTCGATCACGCCCAGAACCGGACCATTCGGCATCTGCCGGCCGCTAATGTAGTACTGCCCGTTTTTGGCGCTATAAGCCACTTCGTCAGCTGCGCCCATATCGGGGACCGAGGCGACAACTGCCCCGCTATCTCCGTTGACGATCAGCGTAACCGGCTTGAGCGTCGATTTCTTGCCGCCGGCGTTGCAGCCGATCACCAGATTCTTTCCCGGCCCGCGTGCCAGCCCGGCAGGTGTGCAGTCGGAAACCTTCAAGACATTCGTGACTTCGCCCTTGAGCGGATCGATCATGGCGATTCCGCCCGTTGACTTGTCGCCCTTGATCTCTGGAACCGTCATCAGGAAGATGCTTTTCGGTGCGTAATAGATCGGCTGCTCGATTCCGTCGGTCGCGTCATTGAAGACGATCTTTTTGAGGATCTTATGTCCCGGTTTGGTCGAGATCAACGTCACGAAAGGAGGATCATCCGCATCGTTGGTGACGATAAAGATATGGTGCCTGGGATCGTATGCCATCTCGTCAGCGCGGTTTTTCCCGCCCGTCTTGATCGTATCGACGATTGTCTGGGACTTGAGGTCGATGACCTTGACCGAGCTATCCCCATCGCCGGCCCAGGCTTCTTTGCCAATGACCAGGACGCCGTTAGGCCCTGCCGTATCGTTGTCCTTGTCGAAGCCGACAAAACCGGGGATCTGGCCAACTACCTTGTCTGTGGCTCCGTCAACAATATCAACGGCCTTGTTGCTTCGGTCGGCCAGGTAATACCGATTTGTCTTCTGGTCGACATAACTGATGTCGAACGAATCCAGGGGTGCGCCCGGAACCTGCACTTTGGAAATCATCTTGAGTTCAGCAGCGCCGACATGGCCGGTCAGGACACAAGAAAACACGCTGCCGAGCAGCGCGAGCGACTTTAGCTTGTATGACATCGTCTCGATCCTTTTTGTGTTACTGCCATTACTTGTTTAAGATTTAACAGCCGACTTTTTTTTGCACGAGTGGTGCCTTGCGGGGGCATGGAAAGAACCCGCTTCCTTCGCGCGTTGCCTGCAAGGTGTTCGTGAATCTCAGGTTCCTTTTTCCAGCCGGATAATTTTTCAAGACAAGCGTTCCGTCTGGGACGCCGCGGCAGTGACTATCAAAACGCTCGCGGCTTCTGCATGCGTCGTCAGAACTTGTGGGTAATGCCCATCATAAAAGCGACCTGATTTGGCGTGCTTGAGCTGGATTCGAGGTCACCCACCGAACCGCCGGCGGCCACGACGCTATTGCCGTCTGCGCTAAAGGTGGTGCCGTGTGCATGCGAGTAACCGCCGATTGCGTAGACGGTCGTACGCTTGGACAAGGAGTATTCCGTGCCTGCCGCAACAGTGTTGTACGTAGCCGAAGAAGCGCCGCTTGATCTCGTATAGGTGTAGCCGACGTTCACCGCAAGCGCTGACGTCACCTGGTAGTCGAGAGATGTGGCTCCGGTATTGAAGGTTTCGGTACGGTTGAATGCCGCGAAGCTTGCATAGGGTTTCCACTGCGCATTGCTGTATCGCACGTTAACGGTAAACAGACCGATAGCATACTGAGCTGCAACGTGGGTGATCAGCCGTGAACCTACAAACGCGACGCTGCCAAAGAGCGGCGTGACGGAGTTGTTCTGAGTCTGATCGGCCGTGCCCAAACCGCCGGGACCGTCGTTCTTGGTGAAGATATAACCGACGGCTAGTCCCAGGCCGCCGTTGGTGTACGACGCAGCAGCCGAGGAAAGTTCCTGCGAAGATATGTTGCCCGCCACGCCGCCCAAGCCGTACATCAATTCATACTGCAGGCCGCCATAAGTCGGGCTCGTGTACTTGATTGAATTGTCAACCCGGAAGGTATTGTCGTTGTTGTCGGCATCTCCAGGGGTCGTAAACGCGGGACCATAACCGTCGGCCGTAAAGGGTTGAACCAGATCAACCGTCGGATCCAGTTGGCGACCGATCGTGATCGTGCCCAAGGTAGTGCTCGACAGACCCACCCATGCGTTCTTTCCAAACTCGCGGCCACCCTGCCTCAACTTGCCGGTGTTGATGTCAAAGCCGTTTTCCAGGTTGAAAATCGCCTGAAAACCGCCGCCCAGATCCTCCTTGCCTTTAATGCCCCACTGGTTGGTGGCCAGGTCAGCACCCTGCATCGTAACCAGGGAGGCGTGACCCACATTGTTGTAGTACGCCAAGGCGTCATCAATCTCGCCGTAAAGCGTGACACTGCTTTGAGCTTGGGCGATAGAAGCCGTGGACAGCATGGTCAGGGTAAAACACGAAATTGCGAGACGTCTCATAAAATCTCCAAGATATTATGGGTATAAGAATCCATAAATCCAGTCAGTTAGTAGACCGATTTAATTTGTGAGGAAGTGCCAACGCAAGACGCTGCGGCGCCCGGTGGAACGGATCGGCAGACCAAGCGATTCAAGCAGTGGAAAGCAAGGGATTCGGCTACGTCGATACGCTCTCACGCGCAGTCACGCAGTCATTCAAGGGCCTCCGTTGTCACTGTAATTGTCATCAACAATTACGCAAACAGCGTGCCAGTCTGTGCGACCACTAAGCGATTGATTTAAGGTGCGTTTGCCGTTTGTTCATTCGGCCTGATTGCGGAAAACCAGAAAAACGGCCATTTGATGGCTGGAAATATGGTCAAGGTCTTCCTGCCCCTGATCCAGGCCGCTTTATTTGAACTCCTCGGTACTGATGCCCAAGCGGCGCATCTTGTCGTACAGAGTTTTTTTGGGTACGCCCAAACGCTCGCACGCGACAGCCGCGCGGCCCGAACATCCGCGCAACGCCTCTTCGATCAATTGGCGCTCGAACAGATTAAGTTTGGTCTCAAGCGAGGGTTTCCCGGTATTGTCGTCGCTGCTGGCTGGGTCTACTCGCGTCGGCATACCTAACGTAAAGCGCTCAGCGACGTTACGTAGTTCCCTTACGTTTCCCCCCCATGGTCTCGACATCAGATCGTGCCTTTGCGCTGGCGAGATTTCCGGTATCGGCCTGTTGTATTCAGCCGCAGCCCGTACGACAAAGTGCTCGAACAGGAGGGGGATATCCTCGCGGCGTTCCCGCAGCGGAGGAATCTCAAGCACCATGACGCCTAGCCGGTAATACAAGTCATCGCGAAAGTGGTTTGTTGAAGACAGCGCCAACAGATCCGCCTTGGATCCCGCGACGATCCGGCAATCCATCTCAAGCAGATCGTTGGAGCCGACACGCTCGAACTTTTTCTCCTGCAGCAAGCGCAACAGTTTTACTTGCAGCGACATCTGCATTGTTTCAATCTCGTCGAGAAACAGCGTGCCACCCCGGGCATACTCAATCTTCCCGATACGCCGCTTGATCGCGCCGGTGAAGGAACCAGCCTCATGGCCGAACACTTCACTTTCGAACAATAGCTCGGGAATACCCGCACAATTGATCGCCGCGAAATTCTTCGCCTTTCGATGCCCGTAATCATGCAGTGAACGGGCGACCAACTCCTTGCCCGTTCCCGTTTCGCCGAGGATCAGTGCATTTGCGTCGGCGTCGGCAAGTTCCAGGATCATTCGGCGCAGGCGTTCGATCGCTGGAGAACGTCCGAGAATCCTTGCTTCTATATTGTCCCGATGCGCAAGTGCCTGACGAACGGATGCGAGTTCAAGCGTCAGGCGACGTTTTTCGAGCGCGCGCTGCGATACGTCGACGAGTTGTTCCGACGAGTACGGTTTCTCGACAAAATCATAAGCACCGCGGCGCATCGCGTCGACCGCCATCGGGATGTCACCGTGACCAGTCACGAGGATGACCGGCAGCGATGCGTCAGTTCCAACCGTATGCTCCAATAATGCGAGGCCGCTCATGCCAGGCAACCGGAGATCGCTGACCAGAATGCCGGGGAAGCCAAACTCTATATAGCGCAGGGCGTGTTCGGCCCGCTCGAATGACTGGACCTCCAGGCCGCTCAAACGAAGTGCTTGCGTGCCGCCAAGGCGCACCGCCGCGTCATCTTCCACAAATAGCACTTTTAGATTATTAGACATTGTCTTCTCACAGTGTGGCCCGTTTTAGCCTGACGGTGAATTCAGTGCCGTCTGGTCTGTTTTGGGCGACCAGGGTGCCTCCGAACTCCTGGATGATGCCGATCGAAATCGTCAAACCCAATCCCAACCCTTCGCCCTTGTCTTTAGTCGTAAAAAACGGCTCGAACAAGTGATTTCGGACCTCGTCCGATATGCCCGTGCCGGTATCGCGCACGCCAATCGAAACGTGATCCGCTTCGTCACAGACGATAATTGTCAGCACGCGCGATCGAGCCAGTCCGTCGATGCCGATTTCGGCCATCGCATCCAGTGCATTACTAATCAGATTGATAAATACCTGCTCAAGACGGTTAGGTTCCGCGATCGCGTATACACTTTCTTCTGGCTCTTCGCGCACTAACTCGACATTGCCGCTGCGAATCCGGGCATCAAGCAGGAAGATGGCGTTGGAAATGGCTGAGCCGATCAGGACCCGTTCGAGGTAAGTGGGCGATTTGCGCGCAAAGCGTTTGAGCTGGCTGGTGATTTTTCCCATGCGTTCGGTCATGTCGCAAATGACTCGCAGGTTTTGACACGCCTCGTCGAATTCAAGCCGCTGCATGAACATCAACGCATTCGAAGACAACGTCCGTAGCGCCGCCAAAGGCTGGTTCAGTTCATGTGTGATGCTTGCGGACATCTGCCCGAGCGCTGCCATTTTTCCGGCCTGGACCAACTCCTGCAATGTCGATTTGAGTACGGTTTCTGCACGCCGGCGCTCCGAAATCTCAAGCTCCAACGTCTTGTTCATTCGATTCAACGCGTCGGTTCGGCGCGCTACTTTGCGTTCAAGTTCCTCATTCATGTGGCGCAGGTTTTCCTTGGCCGCAAGTTCCTGCGCGACGATCCGCCGCCGCTGCAAAAGATACAAAATGAAAACCATCACCAACGTCATCCCCAACCCGACCCCAAGGGCGACGTTCACTGCTGATACTTCTGCGGGCGTGATGTCCGACAGCGTGCTTATCGTCCAGCTTGTATCAGGCACCGCGCGGCTCAACAGCAAAAAACGGGATGTTAGAAAAGCCGGGGCGTGTGGGCTCAAATTGGCCTTAGGCGCGAATCTGGCTATATTGGCCGTGTCCCCTGCCGGCTCTTGCATGATCAAGCCGACCGGTTCCAGTGCGCCCGGCGCATCATATTGATGGTTGGCAATGATCGCCGCGCGCGCCTGCGCCGATAAGACGCCGAGTGACTTGAATCTCCAGCGGTCCTGAGTCGATAGAAAAATAACGCCGTGAATATCGCTGATCGTTGCCGTATCGCCCGCACGTTGCCAAATTTGCTCGATCTTGCTGAGGTTGATCTTGACGGTCGCGATTCCAACGACTTTTCCGCTGGCGTAGATTCGCTCGGCATAGAAGTAGCCAGCTTCCTTGCTTGCGGCCCCTAAGCCGTAGAACGTGCCACTGCCCGTCGAGAGCGCTTCCTGAAAATAAGGTCTGTAGCCGTAGTTAATTCCGACGAAACTGTAGGGCTGGTCCCAGTTACTCGACGCCAGCGTGTTGCCCTGTACATCCATGATGTACAGCGTATCCGAGTGCGCCCCCCGATTGACCGCGGCTAAATATTGGTCGACCCGCCCGGTGAGCGCGGCATCGTTAGGCTCGAGCAACAGTTGCACCACTTCGGGATTGAGGTTCACGAGTGACGGCAAGTAGGCATAGCGTGCCAATTCGCTCTTTAGTGCAGTGTCGTAGATATCGATGCGATGGACCGCCGCTCGGCGAATAGTCTCGATGCCGAGTTGCTCGGCATATTGATAGGACCAGTAGATGCCCGCAACAATGAGCAGCACGACTCCTGCATATCTCTTCAACCATTGCTGAGCATGCACGTGCTGGCAGAGCCAGTTGCGCACCGGACGATCGCGTACTTCCAGCCTGGGACTAACGCCACCGCGTGGCATAGGCAGCTCTCGCTAATGCGGCGACGCAACAATGCGGCAAGCCGGATCGCTCGCTCTCCGGGCGACCGGCACGGGGCATCGCCCACTTGGTGATATAAGCAATGGCGCGGAGAACCGCCCGCGCACGCATATCAACCGCCGCGGCATTCACCGCGACAGCGCTTTAACTTGATCAGGCGCGAGACTTCGCGGTGAATAGGTTCTGGGTTGTTGGCGGCGCGTTCGCCATGTGTGCAAGAGGCGTCGCCAAATACGGAATGCGCAAGACGCGCGCTGCCAGCATGGTCGCTTCACCATGCCATTGCGCCGACCGCGACCCGATGACTGCATCGCCGGTGCCGGCATGATTGAGTGTGAAAGTCAGAACCGCGCCGGCCCGGTCGATCGGGACCGGGTGCGGCAAAGATGTGTTATCCAAGTCGTCTCCTGCTATATGATTATTTTATAGTTATTGTATACAGGGTATTCACCGAATAACAGAATGTCAATGGCCGCTGCAACGAAAGGCACGCTGGCGGGAGAAACCGTCGAAGGGCTGGACCAGGTGCTCGATGCCATCGGCCGCAAATATTACGCGCGGATGCGCACGGTCGATGCTCCCCCGGCATCGGTTGTAGCCTGTCCGGTGACCATTTGTTACGGCCATACCTTGCCCCGCAGTCTGGACAGCGATAAGGCGCAGGTCACTTCCGTTCAATCTCTAACGAACACTAGCATCAGGCGTTTTTGCGTATACCAAGTGCGTATATTTCGCGTGACGAGTCATATTTTTCCGTGTTACTTCACATACTTACGCCAACCATTCGAGTCCTTTCCTGGCGCCTCCCCCCTCTTCAAGTGAAACAAAGCACCCCGTTAAGCCTTAGCGCTTCACGGGGTTTTTTGTTGCCCATAGTTCCCTTGCGTTCCGCTAACAAACGACGCTCAGATCTGCGCTCTGCCCCCGTCCACGAAGAGTTCGATGCCCGTGACGAAACTCGAATCGTCTGAAGCGAGAAACAAAGCCGCTTTGGCAACTTCGTCGGCTTGCCCCATGCGTCCCATCGGGATGGTAGATAAAATCCTCGCAATAGCGTCCGCAGGCTGCTGACCAATGATCGGCGTATCAATTGGCCCCGGACTCAGTACGTTTGAACGGATGCCACGGTCCTTCAACTCCACAGTCCATCCTCGTACGAAATTGCGGATAGCGGCCTTGGTCGCGCCGTATACCCAGAAGGCATGCGTCCCCTTGGCGCTCGCGACGGAGCCCGTGAGAATGATCGATGCACCGTTGTTCAAGAGCGGCAGAGCCTTTTGGACGGTGAAGAGCACGCCCTTCACGTTGGTATTGAACAGTTTGTCGAAATGCGCTTCAGTAATATCGTCCAACGTGGCGAACTCAGCGATGCCAGCGTTGGCGAAGACAATGTCGATTCTTCGCCCTGTCGCGTTGACGCTCTCATAAAGACGATCAAGATCATCCAGATTGGCGACGTCTCCGCGGATGCCGGTCACATTGCCCCCGATGGCCCTCACGGCTTCGTCAAGCTCCCTCTGGCGACGGCCGGTGATGAAGACGTAGGCGCCCTCGGCGACAAAGAGCTTCGCGGCGGCGAGGCCTATCCCTGACGAGCCGCCGGTGATGACAGCCACCTTTCCCTGCAACTTATCCATAGCAACTACTCCGTTGATTGCGAATACCGGTTGGCACCTCTGGGCTGACGGCCAGTTGCCAAAAAATCACCGGACGTCGTGTCGGTCACATCGTCAAAATGACTTTGCCAAACGGCCGATCCTCTATCAGGTGACGCAAGGCTTCACGCGCTTCAGCGAGCGGGTAGACCCGCTCGACGATCGGCTTGACTGACCCGCTTACGACTAACGGAATGATGTGCTGCCACGCAGCGGCGATCGTGGCCGGTGACTGGGCGAACAGCGAGAAGCCGGCCATCCGCGCGCGCTTCCAGATGAGGTCCGTGACATCGATCGTGGTTTTGCGGCCAGCGGAGTAGCCCAACGTGATCAGGACACCGCCGTGACCGAGGCTGCTCAACGCCTCACTCGTCACAGCGCCGCCAATGCTCTCGATGACGATATCGACACCCTTGCCGGCCGTTATTCGACGAACGCCGTCAGCGAGACCTTCCTCGGTGAGGTCAATCACGTCCTCGAAGCCAAGCTCGCGCGCTCTCGCGGCTTTCGCCGCGCTGCCAGCCGTGGAGATCACCTTGCCGGCACCCTGCGCCCGTGCGAGCTGATAGGTCGCGTTGCCGACCGACCCGCCGATTCCTGGCGCCAGCACCGTCATGCCCGGCTTGAACCCGGCGTCGGTGAGGCTGATCTGTGCGGTCAGATAAGCCACCGGAATGCTGGCCGCGACGACGTCGCCAATCGCGTCAGACAACGCCAGATGTTCCGGTCTCACCAGCAGCCATTCCTGCCATGTGCCATTCTCGCCAACGCCGTAGGGCCCGGTGAACATCACGCGGCTTCCCGTCGCGAACCCGGAGTCGCCTGCGTCCTCGATGACACCGGCGCCCTCATTGCCGAGCACCAGTGGCGCCTTGGCTCGAGGGTGTCCACCCGACAGGAGCGTGTAGTCGAGGGGAGTGACACCGGCAGCCGTCACACGAACCAGCACTCTGCCCTTCGCCGGTTGCGGCTTGGGCAATTCAATCTGCCGCAACCCGTCATAGCCCGAAAAGGTTTCCGCTTCGATCACACGCATGGGTATATCCTATAAAGTAACAGACCTGTAACTTTCATACTAGGTACCGATCTGTTACTTTGTCAATCAGAAAATCTGAATCAAAGGAGTTTGCGGATATGAAGGCAGGAGCCCGACCCCGGCGGGGAGCCCCGCCCAAGGGCGAAGTGAGCGCGCGAGAGAAGATCCTCGCGACGGCAAGCGATCTGTTCTACCGCGAGGGCATACGTGCCATCGGCGTCGACACGGTCGTCGAGCAATCCGGGGTGTCGAAGACGAGCCTCTATCGCGTATTCGACTCCAAGGACGCTTTGATCTGCGCTTTCGCCGCCGAGAAAGATCGGTTGTTCTGGGCGTGGTGGGATGACGTTGAAAAGAAGCACGCCGATGACCCGCGCGCTTTGTTGGAGGCACTGTTATCTGGAATCGCGAAACGGATTGCGCACCCCGCCTTTCGTGGCTGCCCCTTTCTTAATCTGATGGCAGAGTTTCCCGACGACAAGCATCCTGGCCGGGTTATCGCTCGAGACAACAAAGAGGAAATGCAGGCGAGGCTCGCAGCGATCGTCGCCAAAATGCGTGTTAGTAATCCCAACCGCACCGCGTCTCAGATAGCGCTGATCATCAACGGCGCATACGTCACTGGTTCGATAGCGGAGTCGGGCAATCTGAAGGGCGACCTCATTGATGCCGCCACGAAGCTGTTGGCCTAGTCGAACGCGATTACTTGCTGGAATCGGTTCTTGCCTCGAATGCGTGGACGACGGCCGCCATGTCGGATTGCCCGTGCCCCAACGCCAGGGTCTCGCCGAATAGCGCGTAGCAGACATCCAATAGCGGTGACGCGACTCCGCCTGCTCTGGCTGCATCCGCAATCAAGCGATTGTTCTCCAGCACATTGACGATCGACGCCTGCACCTCTTCGAAATCGCGTGTCACCAGCTTGTGTATTTTTACGCGCGAGATGCCGCTCGCCATCTGACCAGCGTCGACGATAGTGCGGAACTGCTGCATGTCGAGGCCATACCGTTCGGCAAAATGCGCCGCTTCCGCAAGGCCGGTGACTGTGGTCATTAGAAACAGGTTGACCGCGAGCTTCATGAGAAGCCCATTCGGAACCGGGCCGCACATCATCGTCTGCTGGCACATTGGCTCGAGCAGAGGGCGGACGCTTTCGATGGCAGCGTCTTCGCCTGCCAGCATCGCCAGGAGCTGCCCCGCTTCGGCGGGCTTGCGCGAGCCCGAGACGGGCGCTTCCACGTAGCTGCCGCCGGCTTTGCGAATGTCGGTGTCGAGTCCGCGCGAGTAGTCGGGCGAGGTCGTCCCCATATGGACGATCGTGTGGTGCGCAACGTTCGCGCCGAACTGCGATGTACCGCGACCGAGGACCGCGTCGATTGCGTCGCCATCGACCAGCATCAGGAATACCACGCGGCTTCGTTTAAATATTTCGGCAGGACTCGTCGCGACGGTTGTGCCCGCGGCTCGCAAAGATTCGCATCTGTCAGCAGAGCGATTCCAGACAATGAGTTGTGTTCCTGCGCGGGCCAGATTGAGCGCCATGGGCTGTCCCATGATGCCTAAGCCGATGAAACCGATGTCCATGAATATCCCGCCTTCCGGTATCAAGACGTATGGTGTGTCCGGCGCGGCACGACCATGTTCACGACATGCACGAGCACGGCCTCGTCGTCCTGGTTCAGCGTGGTCGTTCGGAGCTTGATCAGGCCCTGCTCCGGACGAGACTTTGACGGTCGCACCTCGATCACCTCGCACTCGACCCGCAACTCGTCACCGGGGCGCACGGGCCGAGGCCAGCGGCACTCGTCGAGGCCGGCGCCAATGAAGCCGCCAGCCGGCTTGAGTTCGGTCTCGATCATCAACCGCATCGTCACGGCGGCGGTGTGCCAACCGCTGGCGGCCAGACCACCGAAAATCGAGTGGCGCGCCGCCGCCTCATCGAGATGGAAGGGCTGCGGATCGAACTCGGCAGCGAACGCGAGCACCCGCTCCTTGTCGATGCGCAGCCGCCCTGAGCCGAACGTCTGCCCCACTGCAAAATCTTCCAGATAGCGCTGCTTGTTCAACTGATCCATGACCCGCTCACAATAAAGTGACTAACCTGTAACTAATTTTAATATTACGGACAGGTCTGTCACTTTGTCAAGCGAGAAATCGGAACGAGGAGCATGCAGGCATGTCCTCCCCTACTATGCCCAAAACGCATGCCGCCCTTGCTTATAAGGTCTTTGTCGCACCCGTCACGGAAACCTACAATCGTTGCAGCACCATAGATCGAACGTTTGTACTGCAAATCTATTTTCTGATTCTGTGACGCGATGACTCGCTCACGCATACCCTAGGAAATCAAATGTCTGAATTAGCCAAAAAAGTGGCACTCGTTACCGGTGGCTCACGCGGCATCGGTGCGGCAATCGCAAAACGTCTGGCCGCGGATGGAGCGAGTGTGGCCTTTACATACTCGAAGAACGCAAGCGCGGCATCGGCGGTGGTCAAAGAGATCGAACTCAATGGCGGAAAGGCTATTGCAATCCAGGCGGACGCTGCCGATGTCAAAGCTGTCGAAGCCGCGGTCGAAAAAACTTTTGCGACGTTCGGCCGGCTGGATGTGCTGGTGAACAATGCCGGCACGGCCATTCCGAAACCGTTCGAAGACACGACGCTGGAGGAGATGGATAGAGTAATCGACATCAACATCCGCGGCGTATTCGCTACCACCAAGGCTGCGCTGAAGCGTCTGAATGATGGTGGCCGCATCATCATGATCGGTTCGGCGGTGGGCGAGCGTGCGATTGCGCCAGGGCTCGTGCCCTACGCAGCCACGAAAGCGGCCGTCAGGATGTTCACCCAGGCGCTGTCCAGAGAGTTGGGAGGCCGGGGGATTACGGTCAACAACGTCCAGCCAGGGCCGATCGATACAGACCTGAATCCCGCCTCAGGCGACTGGGCGGTGCCGCAGAAGGCCGCCACAGCGCTCGATCGCTATGGTCGCGCTGAGGAGATCGCCGCGATGGTGGCGTTCGTTGCCGGGCCTGAGGCCTCGTACGTTACTGGGACGAATCTTACGGTTGATGGTGGGATGAATGCCTGAGCCCGTGGGCATGTTCGGCGGATGGATCTGAAGAAAGTCAACGTTCCTGCGGACGCAACGGAGAGTTGATGAGCTAACGCAGTTGGCTCTCCGTTAAAGATCCCGCAAATGGAGAGACTCGAAATCCTTTTTGCTGGAAGAGGAGGAACTGAAGCCGTCATCGCCCCCACTACAAGGACAAACGAAAATGCGTATGACCGAGCGTCGCTGCTTCGTGGCAGCTACGCTACGGATGCTTGTTTTTCGGCCGCTATCGATCTGCAGCGGGCGAGTAGATGGTCGATTCTGGAAAGAAACAAACTCAATATCGGCGAAGTGTTGGCCTTGCTATAGCCGATGACCAGGTCGATAGTCGGCGGTTCAACATCAAGTGGACGGCTTGTCACCGACGCGGGAAGGAAATTCCTCGCGTAACACGGAAGCAACGCAAGACCGCGCGTCGATGCCACCATTGACACCGCCATCGCGAGGTTATCCACTTCGTAGCTTGCACGAATGTCCAGACCTGATTGCAGGACAAACTCGTCGATGACGGTCCGCACAGTAGGGGCAGTGTGCGAAACGGTGATGAACGTCTCGCCAACGAACTGCTGAAGAGCGATCTTTTCGCAAGCCGCGAGAGGGTGATCACTTGGCAAAACCACCACCAATGGCTCCTTGACAACAAGCCGGTACTCCAGGTCCGGCACGTTCGGCTCCGGCCGCATGAATGCGAGGTCGAGCTCGCCTTTCACCAGGGCATCGCGAAGCGACGGCGAGTATTGGCTGGAGACCGTAACCTCAATTTTTGGGAGTTCGTCGCGGAGAACCCGCATCGCCTCCGGCAACCACTCGATCTCCTGCCCAGTAAGGAATCCAAGCGCGAATACGGGCTTTAAACGATGCGCCGCCCGTCGAGCCGCTTCAATGGCGGATTGCGCTTGCGCTAACGTTCCACGAGCGTGCTCGAGGAACGCCTGACCTGCCGCTGTCAATTCAACTCCGCGGGCGCCGCGTATCAGCAAATCAACGCCCACCTCCTCTTCAAGATCGCGGATCTGACGGCTGAGGGAGGGCTGGGCCGTATGCAGCCGCTGTTCGGCCGCCGTCGTGAAGCTACCCGTCTCCGCAACAGCGACAAAGTAGCGAAGATGTCGAAGCTCCATTGCTCTCTCCCCATGCCTGCCGAATATGGCTCCAGATATACAAAGTCTTATTCCGGGCCGCCGAAACATTCTACGCTTAAGCCTAATTTGAGTTTCAACCCGGAATTGATCGCGAATTTAGCCGGGTGACGCCATGCGAACCCGAGCAGCAACGGCTAACCCATACCTCCAAGGACTTAACGTGACGAATCGTGTTGTTTTAATTACCGGCGCCCTGACGGGAATCGGCCGAGCCGCGGCGTTCGCTTTTGCGAACGACGGCGCACGGGTGGTGGTTTCTGGTCGCAGGGCGGCCGAGGGCAAAACGTTGGAAGAGGAATTGCGCCGCCTCGGTGCCGAGGCCGAGTTCGTTATTGCTGACGTACGTCGCGAAGACGACGTGAGTGCCCTGGTGGACAAGGCGATGACGCGCTTCGGCCGGCTCGACGTCGTCGTCAACAATGCGGGTGTCGAGGGCAAGCCAGGCCCCGTTACCGATGTATCTGCCGACGCCTACACAGCCTTGTTCGACACCAACGTGCTGGGAACGCTGTGGGGACTGAAACACGCTTTACGCGTCATGCAGCCGCAGGGCAGCGGGAACGTCATCAACATCTCATCGACGCTCGGAGAGCGCGGCGGCGCCAATCTCTCGCTCTACGCGGGCAGTAAGCACGCTGTCGAAGGGATCACGAAGTCCGCGGCGATCGAGGCCGCTGCTTACGGTGTCCGCGTGAATGCGGTGGCGCCTGGACCGACCGAGACAGCAATGCTGGACCGCCTCACTGGCTCAACCGACAAGCGCGCGGCGTTCTACTCCGCGGTACCGCTCAAACGCGGCGCCACGCCTGAGGAAATCGCCGATGCCGTCGTCTTTGTCGCATCAGACAAGGCAGCCTTTATCACCGGACAAATCATCAGAGTAAACGGCGGCAAGACGGCGAGTTGAAGATAGTCGATTCGATTTTGACGCGCCTGGAAAGCGCCGCTGGCCACGTTATTTACAGGAACCTGTATGTCAAAGCTTTTCTCACCGATCCGCATCGGCGCAATCGAACTGTCGCACCGTGTGGTGCTTGCGCCGCTCACGAGAATGCGGGCGGACGTCCCCGGTAACGTGCCGGGCGACCTGATGGTCACATACTACGAACAGCGTGCATCTCAAGGAGGGCTTCTGATAGCGGAGGCTACTTTCATCACGCCAGCCGGGAATGGGGGTTATGGATCACCTGGAATCTATACCGACGAACAGGTGGCAGGATGGCAGAGAATTGTCGACGCAGTGCACGCGAAGGGTGGACGGATCTTCCTGCAACTTTGGCACGTTGGGCGACAATCGCATGTCGACCTTCAGCCAAACGGCCAGGCACCGATTGCGCCGTCCGTAACCAATGCTGAAGTTCGGGCGCTTCTAGCGAATGGCCCTAGCGCCGCGTCTGCCCCGAGAGCAATCGAACTCTCCGAAATACCAGGACTTGTTGACGACTATCGCCAAGCGGCCCGACGAGCGAAGGAGGCCGGTTTCGACGGTGTGGAACTACACGCCGCGAATGGCTATCTCATCGACCAGTTTCTTCAGGACAACTCCAATCTACGTACAGATGCATACGGTGGCTCTGTAGAGAATCGCGCCCGCTTCCTCCTCGAAGTTGTCGACGCCGTGGCAAGCGTCTGGGGCGCTGATCGCGTCGGTGTTCGCATTGGACCAAGCAATAAGTTCGGTGGCATGGGCGACAGCTCGCCAGCAGTGACTTTCCCTTACGTTGCCCGAGCGCTATCGGCATACGGTTTGGCTTATCTTCATGTCATCGAACCGCGGGTCACGGGAAACGTCTCAGACGATTCGCAGAGCCCCGTGGCCGCCGGGCAACTCCGACCTCTATTCGGTGGTCCGGTGATCGCCGCTGGTGGGTTTGACGCAACCGGTGCTGAAGCAATCATCAGAGCGGCCGACGCGGACCTTGTCGCGTTCGGCAGGCACTTCCTCGCAAATCCGGATCTTCCCGAGCGGATGAAGCGCGATCTCCTCCTCAATCCCTACGACCGCGACACGTTTTACTACGGTGGGAAAAAAGGATACGCCGATTACCCTATATACGAGGCCAAACATTGACCAAGGAGACCAGATGCGCCGGCTTTCGTAAGCTCGCAGCCAGCGACGCCGACGCACCTGGATCAGAAACTCGGGAGCGGCCCGAGTGTGACATTGGCCAGAGCACCTGGAACTAGAGAATGATCTTCGATCACCGTACTTACACCATCAAGCCGAACCGGCTCGCCCGATTTTTGGAGACCTACGAGCGCCTGGCGTTGCCGCTTCAGCGAAAATATCTTGGTGAACCCTATGGTTTCTTTGTGACCCATATCGGGCCGCTTAGCCGGGTTGTTCATCTCTGGCAATACGACAGTTTGGCGGATCGCGAGCAACGCCGCGACGCCATGGAAGCAGATCCGGAATGGCAAGCATACCGGCGCGTCGCGCTGGAAGAAGACACACTTGTCGATATGGAAAATCTGATCGTTAAGCCTGTTCCCTTCTTCCAACCGCGCGCAGTCACAACGGATTAACAAAATGCCAATCGAAACGCCCCTCTTGTACGAATCCAAAGGTTCACCAAATGCTCGCCGTGTTCGTGTCTTTATCGCCGAGAAGGGTATTGAAATTGCACGAAGAGCGATTGATCTTGGTAGCAGGGAGCAATTTTTAGACGCCTTCAAGGCCGTGAATCCACGAATGCAGGTTCCTGCGCTGCAACTCGCCGATGGAACAGTTATCACGGAAGTGCTTGCTATCTGGCGCTATCTTGAGGAAGCCTATCCACACAAGCCGCTTCTTGGTACGACAGCCAAGGACAAGGCACTCGTCACCATGTGGGAGCGACGCGCGGAGCTGGATGGCTTCGCCCCGGTCATGGAAGCGGTCCGAAATGCTCTGCCCGGATTGAAGGGACGAGCATTGTCGGGGCCGCACGATTACGAGCAGATTCCTGCATTGGTAGAGCGTAGCAAGCAGCGCGTGTCGAACTTCTTCGCAGATTTCAATGCACGACTCGAAAGTGCCTCGTTTGTCGCTGGTGACGAATTCTCAGCTGCAGACATTACGACCCTCGTTACCGTCGATTTCGCGGCAAATGCTCTGAAAATGCCAATTCCCGAATCTCACCAATCGTTTAGGCGCTGGTACGAAAGCATCTCGTCCCGGCCAGCTTCGAGTGCATGATCGCGACATCGGGAAGGCTACTCGACCGTAGAAAAAATCTTTTGACTTTGTCAGTGTTGGGTAAGTCCTGTTGGGCAAGTATGGGATTGCTGACCGCGGCCCGCTGGCCGCGTCTCGCCTAAGCGTGTTCTATTAGTCAGTCCGACGACCTTAGGCCAATGCTGCTTCGACTTGATGCGGACTGAAGGTTGACCGGGTCCCGTGCCGGCCGAAATCGTCGCCGCTTCCTCAAACAATCAACAGGAAATCTCTATGCGTTTGAAGGTCACTCCAAACGTCAGCGCCAGATACTGGGCGGCGATCATGCTTGCGAGCATCTGCGGAACGAACCTGGGTGACATCATTCCCGACGTCCTCAAGCTGGCACCGGCCAAAGGCCTGATCGTGCTAGCGCTTATGTTTGCAATATTGGTGCTTGTTGAGCGTGCAAGCGCCAAAGGCAGCGAAGCCTTTTACTGGATCGCCATACTCCTTGTGCGAGCGGCAGCAACCAATATTGCGGACTATTCGATAGACCACGCGCATCTCACCTACTTCGACGTTGTTACCACCTTGGTGGTCATCTTCATCGGAATTGTGATGCTACGACGTCGATCGACACTCGAACAAACAAAGGGCGCATTGCAAACAGACGGCTTTTATTGGCTGACCATGCTGATCGCGGGAACCCTTGGAACAGTAACTGCGGACGCAATTGGCCACTCCTTCAATTCAGTCAGGATTGGCGTCCCGATATCCGCGTCAATCGCAACGCTAGTACTGCTTCTGATCTTGATTGCGAGAGCACGCCTAATGAAGTTCGGTGCCACAAGCTACTGGGTGGCTGTCGCCGCCATCAGATGGTGGGGCACCAATGTCGGCGACATGTCGGCATTTTTTCTTTCGCTGATCCCAAGTGCTGCAATAAGCGGGTTTGCGCTCTCTGCCCTGTTGTCAGCTTCGGCCATCATTTCTTCATCCGCGACCAGGCGCCAGCTCGAAGAGCATTCGTAACACGTCCGCCATCGTCCGGATCGGCAGTGGGTGCGAGGATGGCACACGCCAAAATTACACTTGGGAGCTTACTCTAAAGATGGAAACAGTCTCGTCGAGGCGCGTCGCCTGTTCGTCGAGCGATTGCGCAGCGGCCGCCGCCTCTTCGACCAGCGCCGCATTCTGCTGTGTAACCTGATCGATCTGACCGATGGCAACGTTAACTTCCTCGATGCCATGACCCTGCAAATCCGACGCCGCAGCGATCTCCTCGACTATGCCTGCGACCCGGCGTATCGCCTGCTGCACCTCTGCGGTAGCGCGCCCCGCCTCTTGCGCCTGTTGCGAGCCCGCTTGAATCGTTGCTACTGATTGCTCGATTAGATCCTTAATCTCCTTCGCAGCAGACGAAGAACGTTGCGCAAGACTGCGCACCTCCGCCGCGACAACCGCGAAGCCCCGCCCTTGTTCGCCCGCACGCGCCGCCTCAACCGCCGCATTCAGCGCGAGAATGTTGGTCTGGAAGGCGACGCCTTCGATCATCGATATGATTTCCGCGATCCGTGAGGAGCTCGACGCGATTTCGTTCATCGTGTCGACCATCCGTTCAACCGCCCTATTTCCTTCATCAGAAATTCGCGTCGTGCTGATAGCAAGCGCGTTGGCCTGCCGCGCGGCGTCGGCGTTTTGCTGCACTGTTGCCGTGAGCTCGCCGAGGTTGCTGGCCGTCTGTTGCAGCGACGCGGCCTGCTGTTCAGTACGCGAAGACAAATCGAGGTTGCCGGCGGCAATCTGCTTCGACGCCACACCGACCGCATCGCTCGATGAACGCACCTCGGCGACAACGCCGGCCATCTGCTCAAGCAGGCTGTTCAATGCCGTTGCCGTGTGACCGATCTCGTCCATTCGCACAACGCTTGCGCGCTGCGAAAGATCCAGTGACTGGCTGACCCGCTGAAGCGTTTCCTGCATCTGACGCATACCCAGGCTGATAAGCGCATAGAGGCGGCTCCCCAGCACCCCGGTCACCACGAGTGCCGCGCCTGCAACGGCGAGCATCAGGCCGAATGCAAATCGGTACGCATTCGCGTTTTCTTCGCGCACGAGGTTACCGCGAGCGATGTCCTCGCTCAGATGCTCGTGCAACCCATCGTTCAGCGCCAGCGCAGCGTTATGAACGGCGCCGCCGTCGTGAAGCATTGCGAGGGCGCCATCGCGCTCGCCCACCTGCATCTTCTCGAAGAACGCTTGACGGGCGTCGCGATACGCGGTCATGCGGGTACGATCCGCTTCGAACAGTTTTCGATCGGCGTCGTCGGAGACTTCGTGAGCCAGCGCGCGAGCAATCACGTCGTCAAACTGACGGTCTGATTCGGCAATTTCCCGTTTCATGCCCGAGCGGCTGGCATCGTCGACACCGTCGACCACATAGCGGTAAACGGCAAGCCGCATTGCGGCAACGTTATCAAGCGCGGCCGATATCGATTTCAGGCTCGGCACCGTGCGCGTCTCCAGCCCTTCGATACGCTGGTAGGATGCGCGAAGTTGCATTAATCCGTAGCCGCCAACCACCGCCAGCGCGAGCAACGCGCCACCGAGTGTCATAGCGAGCCAGCGAACAATCGTCATGTTTTTCATTATCTTTGCGTTTCCTGCGATTGCGCGCGGTGGATCCCGAGAGCATCCGTGTATAACGGCTCACCGCAGACGATTATTCAGCGTTGCCGGCATCAAATTAATCAAAAGGCCCGATAGATAAAAGTTATGTGTTGCGCACGAGCTGGCGCTGCTGTGCCGCTATCAACTTAAACCAACCCGCCTCCACGATTCCCGCGGCAATTCCGGGGCAATTCAATCGGCAGCAGGTCTGCGGCAAGCGCTCATTCGCCAGCCGGTTTGGCAATGGCGTCCAGTTGATAGAGTTCCAGCTTGCGATATAGCGTGCTGCGCGAGACACCCAATGAGCGGGCCGCCTGGGCGAGATTGCCGTGCGCATCCTGCACTGCCCGGACGATGGCCAAACGCTCCGTTTCCTCCAGACTGCCCGATTGCTTGTGCGCAGGCAGTACAACGCCGGCGGTGCCGGTTTCGTCGAGCAGTTCAGCAGGCAGCTCGTCGAGCGTCACCGCCTCTTCGTTGGACGTCAGGAGCAGATTTTCTATGACGTTGCGCATCTCCCTGACATTACCGGGCCATGAATAAGCGCGTAGCACCGTCATGATGTCGTCGCTTAGTCGCCGCTCGGGCACCGCGTGGCGTTGCGCGAGTCGCCGGTTGAAAAACGCGACGAGGAGATCGATATCGATGTCCCGTTCGCGCAGCGGCGGAATGCGGATACGCGTCACGCTGATGCGGTAGTAGAGATCACGTCGGAAGTGGCCCGAGTCGACCTCTTCGCGCAGATTGCGATTGGTCATTGCCAGCAGGCGCACGTCGACGCGCCGCGGCTGAGTGTCCCCTAGCCGGTAAATGACGCCCTCCTCCAGGGCACGCAACAGGACCGGTTGAAGTTCGAGCGGCATCTCGCCGATTTCGTCGAGACATAGCGTGCCGCCGTGAGCCAGTTCGAATCGCCCTGGCCGCCCTTCGGCAGTCGCGCCCGTAAAGGCACCACGCACGTGGCCGAACAACTCGCTGGCGATCAGTTCTTTCGACGCGGCTCCGCAGTTGTACGCGACGAAAGGTCCACCTCCTCCTTCTTCGCCATGGATGGCGCGCGCGAAGAGTTCCTTGCCGACCCCGGTTTCGCCCTCGATCAGAACCGGAACACGCCTGCGGGCCAGCTGACGACCGCGGTTGATGGCGGCCAGCATTGCTGCACTTTGCCCCTGGATCTGCGCGAAGCAGCTGCGCTGCGGATCGGCCTCGCCACTGCGCTCGGCGATCCGGGCGTTGATGGGCTGCGACCGCACGGGAACAACGAGCATGGCACCGATCGTGTTGCCATCGACCACAACCGGATTGAGCCAGTCGGCATGCAAACCTTTGGGCAGATGTTGCGCCCAGTCCTCCACCGCGGAAGTCTCATCCATACCGGGGAAGCGTTCTCCGATGCTGACCGGCAATGGCACCCTGCCGGTGGTATGCACAAGCCGCCCGGCCCGATCGATCGCGATCATCCCGGTGGCATCGGATGACGACAGGCGCTGCAGACAGAACGCCAGCAGGCGCATATGCTCGCGAGCCGCCTGTTCGGCCAGCACCATTTCAATCTGACGCGCGGCCGTTACCGCCAAGGTGAGGTTGTTGATCTGATAGGTGGAAGGCGGCCCGGAAATGTCGAGCACGCCGAGAATCTTGCCGGTGCCAGGTTCGCAAATCGGCGCCGCCGCGCAACTCCACGACTTGATCCCTTCGCAGAAGTGCTCGGAGCCGTGGATATAGCTGGGCTGGCCGGTGGCGAGCGTGGTGCCGATGCCGTTGGTGCCGGCCTGGCCTTCACGCCAGTCGCCACCCATCGTCAAATGAATTTTTTCGCCGGCCGCCAAGGTACGCAAGTCTCCTGCGGCCTTGAGAATCACACCATCCTGATTGGTGAGCAGCAGGATCGAATGCGAATCCGCAAAGAGATCTGCGGTCACCGTGAAAAGACGATCAGACGCCGCCAGCAACTCCCGGTGCCGCCAGCGCAGCGCCTCGACTGCGTCGCCGTGAACCGCGAACGGTGCCGATCCCGCAGTGGGATTGACCCCGGATTGCAGACTGCGTCGCCAGGAGTCGATCAGCGCCGAAGGCGCGGACGTGGACGGCTCGCCCGCGAGAAAACGCTCCCATGCGAGCATCGTGACCCGGTCTGAGTGACGGTCGTTCGCACGCTGCGCGTTAGCCACTACCCGGCGCAGAGCGGCCTGATTGCCAAGACCCGACATGGTGCTGAGCTGCTGTCTCGTCACAACTCTCCTCCTATGCGATGGGTCAGCTCGGAACCTGCTCTGCGGCTGGCTTCGGCGTGACTCGCAAATATGTCGCGGCGTGCTTTTTTGCTCGATTGCCAGTCAAACCCAGCGACGCGATCGCTGATTAGTATATGCCTGCATCGCGATCCATTCAGGCTGGCAAGCCAGGAATCGCAACGCCGAACGTTTGCAGTATCAGCACGACATTGAACAATAAGACCACGAATGCCGCCAGGGTGGCGATCACCGCGATGAACGCGCGATTTCTGTAGATGCCCATCACGTCCTCGCGGCAGGTGAACCATAGCAACGCGGCCATCGGCAGCGGCAACGCGAGGCTTAATACAACCTGACTGAGGACGAGCGCCTGGGTCGCATTGACCCCAAGCGCCACCACGACGAAACTCGGCACCATCGTGACGGCCCGGCGCAACCATAACGGAATGCGAAAACCCACGAAGCCTTGCATGATCATCTGACCCGCCATCGTGCCGACCACGGAACTCGATATGCCCGAAGCGATCAGCGACAACAGAAAAATCCCTGCCGCCCCAATGCCTAATAGCGGCGCCAGCGTGTGATAGGCCGTTTCGATCTCCGCCACCTCGGGATGCCCGTGATGAAATGCACCTGCGGCCATGATCACCATCGCCATATTGATGAGACCGGCGATGGCCAATGCAATGACGACCTCGATATTCGAGAATTTCAGCAACTTTTCCCGCTCGCGCTCCGTTCTCGCGGGTGCTCGCCGTTGCGTTAGTCCGGAGTGCAGGAAAAGCGCGTGCGGCATCACCGTTGCACCCACGATTCCGACCGCAATCGTGAGCGCATTCGCGTCGGGCAATTGAGGGGAAAACGTATGGGCCAGGACACTCGGCCACGCGATCGGCGTGATGAACAATTCGGCAAGGTAGGACAACCCGATGATGCCGACGAGCGCTCCGATCGCCAGTTCAAGAGGACGGAAACCGGCGCTCTCGAACAACAGCAGGCCGTAAGTCACTACCGCCGTGACCGCCATACCGGCGAGCAAGGGCATATGAAACAGTAACGAGAGTCCGATCGCGCCGCCGAGAAATTCGGCCAGATCGGTTGCCATCGCGGCAATTTCGCTTACACCCCACATGATCAGCAAGACGGGTTTCGGAAACCGTTCGCGACATAGCTCCGCGAGGTTTCGCCCTGTGACGATGCCGAGCTTCGCCGAGAGCGCCTGAAACAGCATCGCCACAAGGTTTGCCAACAGCACCACCCAGAGCAACGCGTAACCGTATCTGGCGCCCGCCTGAATATTCGTCGCAAAGTTGCCCGGATCCATATAGGCAACAGAGACCACCACTGCCGGTCCCGCAAACGGCAGAAGCATCAGCGCGCCGCGGCGGCGGCCATCCAATACCTCTCTTACCGCAAGCGTTGTGCGCTCGGTTCTCGTCGCCGGTCTGGCTGCCTTACGAACGCGATCGTCCAAGCTGTGGCTCCTTGCTCATGAAAATGACAGGAGTGCCCGATTTACCGGGCAGGCATGGCATTCACGGCATCGCACTGCCGATTGCACCGACTATGCCTCGCAACAGCGGAGCGACCGCCGTGCCCATATCGGACATAATAATCAATGTACCGCAGAGTGTGATTGTCCACCCCGACGCGAGTTTGAGCAGGCGAATCGGGGACCGTGCACCGAGGTACCGAGCCGTCGTCGCGACGGCATTGAATCGAGGAGTCGCGCCAATACTCATCGTTGTCTCCGTGTCTATTGATGGCCGCCCGAAACACGCCGGCAGCGGCCGTTTTTTTGCCGGTCCTCGACCCGAAGACCGGTTGTAGCGTCACTATTTTCGGCCGAGCAGTTCGGCGCCGGCGCCAAGCGCCGGTCCAGCGGTCGGATCGATCGTGTCCAGCTTTTTGGCAATCAGTGTCTGGGTGGTCAGAATCAGGCCGGCGACCGAAGCAGCGTTGCGTACCGCGCTATAACTGACCTTGACCGGATCGATGATGCCCGCCTCCATCAGGTTGACGAACTTGCCCGTGCGGGCGTCGAGACCCACGCCCGGTTTCGCACGCACCGCCTCGGACACGATCGCCGCGCCGTCAAGGCCGCAATTGGTCGCGATGTGATAGAGCGGTTTCGTCAGCACGCGCTGCAGCAATCTGGCACCCTGTTGCACACTGCCGTGGGTCCGCGCAATCACGCCTTCGAGTTCCGCGGACACGCGCAGCAGCGCCATCCCGCCGCCTGGCACGATGCCCTCGGCAATCGCCGCGCGTGCCGCATTGATTGCATCCTCGATCAGGTGAAGCCGGCGCTTCTGTTCGACCGGCGTGGCGCCGCCGGCGAGGATCATCGCGGTACCGCCGGACAGCTTGGCGAGACGCACCTGAAATTTGTCGCGTTCGACATTCTCCGGGGCCATCTCATACTGCCGCGCGACCTGCTGACGGCGTGCGGCAACAGCAGCCGGATCGCCGCCGCCAGCGGTAATGATGGTCTGGTTAGACGAGATGCGCACCTGCCTTGCGCTGCCAAGATCGCGCAGTTCCGTGGTTTCGAGCTTGCCGCCCAGATCACGGGCGATCACCCGCCCGCCTGTGACGATAGCGATATCCTCGAGCATGGCCTTGCGCCAATGCCCGTACTCCGGCGGATGAATCGCCGCCACCGGCACCTCGCCATTGTCCCGCCACGCCAGCAGGGCCATGACACAGGCGGGGGCGACCTCCTCCGCAATGATCAGCAGCGGGCGTTTGCTGTGTGCGGCAAGCGCCTGTAGCGCCGCCACTTCCTCTGCCGACTGTAGCCGCTGATCGGTCATCAGAATGAGCGGATTGTCGAGCACCACCTGCATTCGTTCGATGTCCGTGACCATATGGTGAGAAAGGTAGCCGCGATCGAACGCCATCCCATCCACCACTTCAAGACGGGTTTCGACCGTCGTGCCGTACTCGACATCGACGATGCCATCCGGACCCACCCGCTCGAGCGCTTCGGCCACCATCGCGCCGGTGACCTCGTCATTGGCGGCGACCACGGCCACGGCGCGCACCTCTTCGCTCCCGCGCAGCGGTGTCGCTGCCCGCCTGAGCGCCGCGATCACCTCGTCTACCGCGATCTCCAGCCCCTGAACCAGTTCAACGGGGTTGGCGCCGTCCGCGAGACTGGTGAGACCCTCCTGGACCAACGCATCGGCCAGCACGGTGGCCGTGGTGGTGCCGTCGCCGGCGACTTCATTGGTCTGCTTCGAGACTTCGCGCACCACCTGCGCGCCGATGTTTTCGAACGGATCTTCCAGCTCGATCTCGTTGGCGATGCTCACACCATCGCGCGAGATGATCGGCGTGCCAATCGGACGGTCGATGATCGCATTCATTCCGCGAGGCCCGAGCGTGCCTCTTACCGCTTTGGCCAGTTTGGCGACACCGCGGCCGAGCGCCATGCGGGCCTCGTCGTCGTGCAGCATGATATTCGGCATGATTCATCTCCTCCTGTTGGAATATTCTGGATTGCTACATTTCAAACCGATTCCGCGGTGTTGCCGAATTACGCGAGCCTGACAGCGCTCTTCCAATCGCCGAGCGGCACGAAATGCACGGGCTTGATCTCGACTTGCGGCACGGCTGCGGCTGCGTCCTCCTCGCCGTACCGCGCCGCCAGCAAGCCGCGACACAACGCACTGTTGAATTCCGCATTGACGCCGACCCGCCGTAAGGCGCGCAAGTAGGCGCCAAGCCCGTCCGCATCGAGCAACGCACCGTGACTGTCGACGAAAGCTGCTTCGTCGGCCTGCGCAGCGTCAATGGCACAGCCTGTGACGACGAAGCGCCGCGCCAGGTAGCGTTCCACGAGTCGCCGGCTTGCGGAATCATCAGGCAAGCCAGCGAGTTCCGCCACGCTCATGCGCACGAGCCGCGCAGGTTCAAGGCCCCGTTCGAGCAGCGACGTCAGGAGCGCTTCCTGTCGCCGCTGAAAAGCCTTGACCATGAAGGTCCGGCGGATGTCCTCGAGTTCACCGCTGGCCTCAGCGCCGAAGGTGTCCTGGAATGACCGCCCGGCCGCCACGCCGCGGTTGATCTCGTCGGCGTACATATGTTCGCCGAGTCCGATCGTCACCTTCGTCACCCACGGTAAGCCCGCGACAGCAATGCGCATGTCGTCGGCCATCAGGAAGGCGAAGTTGGCGGCGCACCAGTACGTCGGCAGCCGGAAGCCAATCTGCACGCCGCCGCCGGCATCCACCTCCACGCGGGTGACGAAACCCAGCTCGGTCACCGATTCGTCGAGTTCGGGATCGGCGACCGATGCGAGTTGCGCCCACACCTCGGCGGCCCGATCGACGGCGGCCGTTGCAGCTTTCGCGCTCGTGGCGGCCATGGTATTCATGCCCCGACCGCAGCCGGTTGCCGGACATCCTTCAGCAACTTCTTCTGCGCCTCGACGTCAATACCGTACAACCGCGCCGCATTGAGCCCGAGAATCTTCTTCTTCGCCGTCAGCGACAGTTGCACGCCGGTTTCCTTGCTGACGGACTCCGGCAATTCGAAAGCCATGAACTTCTCGATCAGCCACTTGGGCGACCAGATACCGTAGTCGCTGCCGTAAAGGATCTTGTCTTCGCCGATCCAGAACAGCAGCTCCGAAATCACATGCGCGAAGTACTCCGGACGCGTGTGAATGAACGGCAACACCACCGCAAGACCGCCGTAGACGTTCGTCTCCTGGGTCGCGATCCAGCAGAAATCGTCCAGACGCGGCAGGCCGCAGTGCTCAACAATGAAGTTCAGGTTCTGGAAGCTGGTCGCCACATCGTCGACATCGGCAACGTCGAAAGCGTCGCGATTCAGCGGCAGGATCGTCGGGCCCTTATGGACGTGGATATTCTTGATGCCCAGCTTCTCGCAACGCTCCAGGTACTTCTGCACGCTCGGGTCCGACAGCTTGTAGCCCTTGCTGTCACCGCGCCACTCCGCCGTGTAGAGCTTGACGCCCTTGATCCCATACGTCTCGGACAGCTCGTCCAGATAGTCGAGTCCGGCCTCGCCGTCGCGCGGGTCGAACGCACCGTTGACGATGAAACGGTGCGGATGCTTTTTCTTCAGCTCATAATTTTTCTCAGTCGTGTTGAATCCGTTCTTGTAAAAGTCCGTCAGGTAAGTCGGCTGGCAGATTGCCATGTCGTCGTAACCTTTGACAAACAGGTCGTCAAACATGACTTCCGGGCCGTAGTTGTCGAACTTCTCCTTCGGCCACAAATACTCCTTGGGACTCAGGTTCGAGTGATACGCGTAAAAGCAATCGATGAACTGCTGGCCATGCACGTTCTTCAAGTTGGCCTTGCTGCCGTCCCATAGATGGACGTGTCCGTCGATGATGAAAATGTCTTCACCGTCCGTGGTTCGATACATGGCATGTGTCTCCGTAGTTGTTGCGAGCGGCCCGCCACCCGTCAGGGCGGCCGGACGCCTCATCAGATAGCGGGCTGCACGATCACTCGTAGGCCATCGCGTCGTCCATGTTGCCGAACAGCACGACGGTCTCGTCATCGACCATCACCATCCGCCCATAGTGAGTCGAGGTGGATATCTCGAACAGATGCGGGGTCATCTCCCGGCCCAGTGCTTCGCTGATCTCGCCCATTTTGAATTCGATCTTGCCCTGCCCGTCGATCCGGATCATGGCGGGCAGATAGGTCACCGTGATGCCGGGCTTATGGGTCATCAGTTCGGCGATAGCACGAGCCTCGACGCTGTCGTTCATCGTGACGCCGCACTGATGGGAAATGGTCTGCTCGAAGCGAACATCTTTCATCGACTTGAAAATGTTGTCGTTGTGCACTGACATTGCGTACTCCTCTTCGCGGTTGGGTTGTGCGGTTGGGTTGTGCGGTTGGCTTGCCCGGTTAGATCAACTGGGCAAGCAACCCGTCAGGCCTGGAGTGTCAGCGGAAAGTGGACGCCAATCTCTCTGGCGATCATCTCCGCCCGCTCGATCGAGCTGTTCAGGCAGTCATTGAACTGCGCCGTCTTCACATGAGGAATCGACCAGATCGGCTGCAAGTGCTTCGCGGCCGAAGCAGCAAGCGCACCGTGCTTCTCCAGCCACTCGCCGAACAGCTTCCGATTGGCCTCGCCGTGCCTCGGATCGTTGGCCAGCATGTGAAACAGTTCAACGGCATTGGCCAGATTGCGCTCGTAGTCCCCCTCCGCTGCGGACACGACCGTGGGCGTCAGGAAATCGTTCTGCGAAGCGGCGACCTGCATGATGAAACCGCTGCGGAACAGGTCCGCCACCATCGGCTCGAACACGACATTCACCGCAAAGTACTTTTCGAGGAAGTCGGTGGCGCCGCCGATAGCCTCGACCGCGCGACGCGTTTCCTGCCAGATGGGATCGTTCAGCCAATGCTCCTTGCCGGCATCAAGATCCATATTCGCCAGGTCTAGTGCGATCTCACCCAGGTAGAGCGTCAGGTCCTGAGCGAAGCGCAGCTTGTAGGAGGCGTTGGTCAGGATCGCGCTATTGATCATCTGCGTGTAGCCGTAGCGCTGAGCGTGCATGGCGGCGGTGCCGAGACCGAACTCCGCATGTTTGTACGCGCCAAGATGCTGCTCCAGCACCTTGACCCAGGTCTTATCGAAGCGCTTCACCGCGCCTGAGCGCCGCGCGTTGTTGACGGCGCCCGTGATCATGCCGACGATCGTCGACTGACGCTGGTAGTGCGTGCGTTCCCACTCCTCGTCGACCGCGCGGAATTTATGCCAGTCCGTGCTTTTCACTGCCGTCCAGGTTTCCGAATAGGTCGGCGTACCATCTGCGAACGCGAGAATCCAGTCCTGAAGCAGATAGCGCTTCGGGTCCGGCTGGACATCGACGGTCATGTCCTCGTAGTGGGTCGCCTTGCGTCCCTTCGGTTCGAAGTAGTTGTACTTGCGGCTCTCCGAGCCCGCAAACTGGGCCGCGCCGGCTGCGCCTGACTTCGTCGGTGCGACTTCCTGTAGCGACGTGCTCATGTTGCTCCTCCTTCCTCTTTCGGTTATCGGACTTTCGATCTGGCGCGATGCCTTGGCTTCCGTCAGCGAATAGCCTGGGTAAACTTGTCGAAATAGAGCCGCTCGGGCGCAACGCCCGCCATCTGCAGGACCGGCATCACTGCGTCGATCATCGGCGTCGGACCGCATGTATACGCGTCGATCTCACCGTCCAGCGATTCCTCACGCAATGCACGGCCCAGCACTTCGTGAATGAAGCCGGTCGCGCCGGTCCAGTCATCGCCCGGCTCGGCATCGGAAAGCGCCGGAATAAAGCGGAAATCAGGCAGCCGGTCCTCCAGTTCCGCGAAATCGTCGAGATAGAACAGATCGCGACGGCTGCGAGCGCCGTAGAAGAAACGAATCGGTCGTTCTTCGCCGCTTTGCACGTGATCGTTGAGAATCGACCACAGCGGCGACATCCCCGACCCTCCGCCTACCAGCACCAGCGGCCCCGGTTGGTCCTCACGCCGGAAACACGTGCCGTACGGTCCCTTCGCCACCAGCCTGTCGCCCGGTTTCAGACCGCCGTCCAGTTGCGACGAGAAGGCGCCGTTCGGATACTTTTTGATGATGAATTCGAGCTTTCTCTCACCGTTTGGCGTGCTCGCCATCGAGAACGATCGCGTAATACCGAGGCCGGGAATCGTCAAGTCCACATACTGACCCGCCCAGAAGCGCAGCGGCCGAGACAACTCCACCTCCAGCAGCCTGATGTCATGCGTCAGCGCGGTGATCTTCGTCAGCGTTGCGTCGTATTCACTCACGGCTATCGAACGGCGCATGAGGTCTTCGTCGTAGTTCAGCAGTTCGACCGTCAGATCGCTGAAGGCGAGTGTCCTGCACAACAGGATGTGATTGGTTTCGCGCTCGTAGTCAGGCAAAGCGAAGGTCGAATACTTCTTCATTTCGACATCGCCCTCGATCAGCAAAGACTTGCAACTGCTGCACTGCCCCTCCTTGCAACCGTGCATCACCGAGATACCCTGGCGAAAAGCGGCATCGAGCACGGTCTCGCCTTCCTCAACCGTCATCTCCACGCCGACCGGTTCGAATCGCACGGTATGAAGTACCTTGTCCTCTTCTGCATCCGGCATGTCGGCCCTCTTCTCTTGCGTGTCACTCATGTCCATGTCGCCCACCTCACGCTTCTCGTTCGTCCGGGGCAGCCGCGCCGCTGCCGCCGGACGACATGACCTCGTCAGTTCACCGGATTGATCTTGAAACCGGCGCGATATTCGGCGATGTGCTTCTCGCGCTGTTCCGGTGTCATGTTGCGCAGCAGAACGATCGGGCTCTGGATCGTGTGGCCGCGAACATCGTCGAGCGTCCACATGTTCCTGTCGTCGAAACGCAGGTGCGGTTGAGGCACCAGTGTCTTGCCGTCACTGCGCACGAAACCGAGATCCTTGATGCAATCGGCCAGATCCCAGCCGTGGTAGCACTCCTCCCATTCGCGGCGTCCGCTGAAGCGGCCCATTGCCGGAGTCGGCCGCCCCTCGTATTCCGAGGCGAACGCCACCTTGTGAGTCCAGCGGCACAATTCAGAGCAGTACGTGTAGAGCTGACCATCGACCTCGTCGACCACGAAGTCTTCACGGATCAGACAAGGCACCAGACAGCTCCAGCAGCGGTGCGGATACACATAGCCGTTCTCCTGGTCGAACAGCATGTTGGTCTCGCCGGGCACGCTCTTCTTCGCGTACCACTTCCAGAAGTCGCCGAATTCGGCGTACCAGCCCGGGTACTTGTGCTCGAACCACTCGAAGTCTTTTTCGGTCTGCGCTTCGATGCGCCAGAAGTTGACCGGCCAGCCCACGGCAAAGAACTGCGCGACCTTGTGGACATAGTTCTGTTTGACGATGCGATCCCAGGCGGCGGCGACATCGTCGTGATGGATCTTGATGCCGTACTTTTCAAGCGGCAGCATGTAGGTACGGTAGTAATCCTCATAGATCCACCGGTGCCACAGCTCGGCATACGATTCCTTGTTCTTGTCGCGATCCGCGGTGCCGTATTCGATGAACGTACCGATTGCCGCATCGACGATCGCGTGGTTTTGCCAGAAGGCGTAGCGCAGGTCGCGCTCGAGCAGCAGGTGATTGTCCGGGTCGTTGATGATCGACATCACCAGCGAATGGCCGTTGCCGATGTGCCGGCTTTCATCGGACTGCACCGAGAGAAACACCGTCGGCAGCGCATAGTCGCCGTTGCGTGCCGCTTCCGACGGCATGGCGACGAACAGCGTATTGGTGAATGCCGTTTCAGCGACCACCTGCAGAAACACGTTGGCCGCGGTGACTGCATCGCCGGTGAGGAAGCCTTCGGCAAACTGACGGCCGATGGTGGTGGCGTAGCATTTGCCGAATGCCGCCTCGGTAATATCGAATCCGGCGGGATCGATATAGTTCTCCATGTACCACTTCTTCAGATTCATCTGGATCGTCGAGTGCCGGAACTCGTCGACCATCTGCATCGTGAAGCCGGTTCGCAGCTCTTCGCCGGGCGCGAGCCGTCCAAGCATCGCCATCGAACGTGCCGCCGAGATTTCCGGGAACGGGATGATCGCAAGGAACAGCTTCATCCACTCGACCCAGCGCGGCTCGACATTGCGGAACATGTCGCCGCGCAACGCCGCGTCGAGCGCGCCATAGACACGATTATCCTTTTCCTCCTGCATCGGAAAATAGGAGCGCAGCACCTGCTTCATCGGGTCACGCGGCGCCTTGCTGATCTTGTAGTCGGTCGGGAAGGTCATCGCTTCCTGGACGTAACTGGGTGTCCAGCCGAGATCGGCGACGCGACGGGCCGCCTCGCCGATACTGATCCCTCGCTGCGAGGTGATCTTGTTTAGCGTTAATCCATCAGACATTGGGCTCTCCTTGTTCCATTTCACGATAACCGTCGTACGGCGACGCTTCGGGGCAGGGCTGGCCAGTGCCGCGGCCAGAGTCAACAACGCGGGTGTAGTCGCACACGCTAGCGAAGATTGGCGGGAGCAATGCTGAAGGACTTATGTCCAGATTCGTTCTTCATGAATGTGTCTCCTGCCATTTCTGTTTTGCGCTTCGGGACTGCAACGCTTTCCTTGTGACTTGCCCTAATAGAGCGACAAGCGTGCCAGGCAACGTTGGCTCAGCGTTGATGAGGCTGAGCCGTGCAAACAGGTCTTTGTGAAGCCATCAGCGCAAGTGTTCTGTTGTGTTATGCGACATTCGCGTTTGATGGACCTGTCCGATATTGGGACATATCCCCTGCCGATTAAATAATCTGGTGTACTGATCTAACTTCGTGAATGACGGCATGAGGAACCGCAAAAAATTCAGATGCGAACCGCTACTACAGGCCAATCCCCCCGTGACTTTCGCCCTTATAGATCACGCTGGGAGAGTTATTAGCAGGCGGCTTGCCCTCGGCGACAAAGCGCGCGGCGAGGATCATCGCGCCCATGGCGAAATCTTTGCCATAGGCCGCGATCATCGCGTCTGCGAGCGAGCCTAAGCGCTCGAAGAACTGGTCCTTGGACGGGTATTGCTCATTCATAGCTGCCTCCTTCCTCGTATGTGATGAATCTCGTTACAGGTTCATCCCGGACTTCTGAAGCGGAACAGCAGGTCCGGCAAGAACACGAGCGCAAGCTCGCCAGCCTCCGTGCCCAACGCTAAGCGTGTGCCGTCAGGAGACCATGCAACCGTGCTGACCGGACTGCTGCCGGAATGCTTGACGACCAGGACATCGCCGCTGCCCGGCTGGCACAGCAGCACCGCGCCGCTGTGGTAACCCACCGCGATCAGCGGATGCGTGGGATGGCAGGCGATCTGGCTGACCGGCGTCTTGCCGGCCACGCCGCATTCGTGCGGCTGGTCATCGCCGCCGGGCGGATCGAAGCGCCAGCAGACGGGCCGCAGACCACCGCTCGTTGCAAGAAACCGGCTGTCCGCGGAAAAAGATAGCGATCGAGGTTGTCCCGGGTACCCGCCCATTTCGATGTCGCCACCGTCGGAGAGCCGCCAGCCGTGCAGCGCGTTTTCTTCCATACCGCTCACCAGATAGCGGCCGTCAGGGCTCCACGCGACGGTGCGGTGATAACCGGGCCACGCCAGATGGCGTTGGTCAAGGGTGTCAGCGGACCATAAGGTGACTCCGCCTTGATGCGAGATCGCCAATTGCGTGCCGGCAGGGTCGAAAGCGAGGGCAGTCGCCGAACCGGGCAACGTCAGGCTGCCGGGCTTCGTCCCCAGCAAGTGAACCCGGCGGCCGCTTGCATACGCACGGCCGCCTGCAGGACTCGCGGCGACCAGGTCGATCCACTCGCCGGCCAGGTCCGCCAGGACTTCGCTGGCGCCATCGACGTTCAGGTGAACGAGGCGACCGTCGTCACCGCCGCTGAGAAATCCTCCTGCAGGGTCGGCGGCCAGCCCAAGGCAGGTACCCTCGTGGACGCTAAAGCACGCCAGTGGCGTGGGCGGCGCTTGCGCCTGCACGAACTCGACACCGCCGCTCTCGCGCGGCGTGAGCCGCGGCCCGCCTTCCCATGTGCCGGTTGCGAGCGCCAGCGTGCCGTCACCCAGCGCGAAGCCGGCGTATAGCCCGGTGACGTCCCAGACGGCCGCAACAACGGGCGCCTCCGCCACCCAACGCGCGCCGAGCAACTCGATCAGCGGTGGGGGCGCATTCATGAGTCGATCTCACAGTGTCGAATGCTCTCGCGCAAGCCGCGCCGATCGAGATTGCGCCCGATGAACACCAGCCGGCTATCCCGATGTTCGTCCACTCGCCAGGGTCGGTCGAAGTCCGTGTCCATCGTCATGTGTACGCCCTGGAAGACGAAGCGGCGCTCCGATCCGGCCAGGTCGACGATGCCTTTCGCCCGCAGCAGATCCTGGCCTTGCTCAACCACCAGTTGCTGCAGCCAGGAGAGGAAGCGGGTGCGCTCGAGCGGCTTGTCGACGCGCAACGACACGCTGTCTATGTCGTGACTGTGCCGTCCGCGATGCATGGAAGCGCGAGAATCAGCGCGAGAGTCGAGGGGAACATAGCGATAGCTGCGGTCGCCACGCGGCAACTCGCTACCCTCCTCTTGCGACGGGGCGAGACGCATACGCTTGAGATCGAACGCGCCGCGATCGAGCAGCGTAGCGAGTGGCACCGCACACCTGACACTGGGCAGCAGTTCCGCGGTCGGGTTGATGCGCCGGATTTCCTCCTGTATCGCCGCGAGCCCGGCCATGTCGACCAGATCGGTCTTGTTGAGCAGCACGATGTCCGCTTGCGCGAGTTGCTCCGCCGCCTCGCGACTGTCGGTGAGGCGCGCTTGCAGGTGGCAGGCATCGGCGACGCAAATCACGCTGTCGAGGCGCGTGTGCTGCCGGATGAGATCGTCGATAAAGAAAGTCTGCACCACGGGTGCGGGGTCCGCCAAACCGGATGTTTCGATCAGGATTCCATCGAAACCGCCCTTGCGTCTGACGAGTCCAGACACCACGCGAATCAGGTCGCCCCGCACCTTGCAGCAGATACAGCCGTTATTCAGCTCGACGACTTCGTCTTCAGCGCCCACGACGAGATCGCCGTCGATACCGATTGCGCCGAATTCATTGACGATCACCGCATAGCGCCGGCCATGCTGCTCACGCAGAATGCGATTAAGCAGTGTCGTCTTACCCGCGCCGAGAAAACCGGTGAGAACAGTGACCGGGATTCGATTCATTGCCAGCCTCCCCGGTTCGCGCCCGGAAGCATAGCGTCGAGATTGACCAACTCGTCTTCGAGCCGGATGCGCTCGGATTCGATCGCCTGCAACGCGCGTTCGGCGTCACTCAGCCGTTCACGCAATTGCGCGATGTTCCGCGTGCCATCGGGCGAGACGCCGTCGCGCTTCTCGCTGGCCAGCGCGCACGCCAACTCGATCTCGGCGCCCGCACGCCGGCTCTCGCCACGCAAGTGGTGGGAGTTGACCTCAGTCAGTGCGATGACCAGTCGCATGCGTTCAAAGAGCCGCATTGCGTCTTGCTGCGCCACGGTGTTCTCCCTTCAGGCCGAAGCCGATCCGCTACGGAATCAGCACCGCACGGCCCTTGATCTTGCCGTGGTGCAGATCCTTGAGCGCCTGGTTCGCGTCGCTCAAGCGGTATTCCCGGGTCGCCAGATGAACCAGTCCACGGTCGGCGAGCGCCATCAATTCGACCAGCTCGGGATAGGTGCCGACCAGATTGCCGACAATCGTTTTCTCGCTGGTGATCATGTCGATGGTCGGCAACTCGATCTTCCCGCCATAGCCGACGATGTAATAGAACCCGGCGTTGCGCGTCATGGCGAGTCCCTTGGCGATCGCATCGCCTTCGCCGACAAAATCGATCACTGCCTCCGCGCCGTTGCCGCCAGTCAACTCAAGCACGCTCTCGACTTCGTTTCCATCGCCCTTGACGGTATGGTGCGCACCGCATTCCTTCGCAAGCTGCAGCGCGGTCTCGGACCGATCGACCACGATGATTTCCGCCGCGCATAGGGCGTTCAATACCTGAATGCCGATGTGACCCAGGCCGCCAGCGCCGATCACGACCGCAAACTGGCCGGGAAGCAGGTGGCGCGACGCCTTCTTTGCAGCGCGATACGCCGTGAGTCCGGCGTCGGTATAAGGTGCGACGTCTTTGGGTGCGAGCGACTTCGGTAGCTGAATCAGCGAGCGTTCACCGGTCAGCAGATACTGGGCATAGCCGCCATTCGCATTGATGCCGGGAAACCGGCTGTCGGTCGCGTGCATATCGTCGCCACGACGGCATGCAAGACAATGACCGCTTGTCACCAGCGGATGACAGATCACCGGATCACCCACCTTCACGCTTTCGACGCCGCGTCCGACCGCTTCGACCCAGCCGGCATTCTCGTGGCCCATGATGTAGGGCAAAGCCACGTCGACCTTGCTGCGCCATATGCCTTCAACAACATGAAGATCGGTGCGGCAGACACCGGCGCCTCCGATACGGACGATCACGTCGGTGGGACGTTCGATTTTCGGATCCGCGAATTCTTCGTAGCGCACGAATTCGTCGCGGGACAATGACTCGTCGTACTGATGCAGCACTGCGGCTTTCACGTTTCGCCTCCTCCAATCGTTGTGTTTCGAGTTCGAGCAGGTGGCCGGCCACCGCAAGACTCGCCTCGGACGCTTGCGACTTTTTTGTAGCTTTCTGAGCAAGCCCTATGCCAATGATCCTGAATTCACCAGGCGTGGGCGCGGTCTACACGATGGACAAGGCGCGATTGATACGCACGGAACTCAACGCCAGTCGTGGCCGGCCCGTGCTGTCGCATAATCGGACATATGGTTAGAGACAGACTGCCGGGTCTGTTTCAAAATGGGACATATCGCTTTTGATGAAATGTGCGATTTTTCGAGGCATAGCGCGGCGAGTATGTTCAGCCACCAGCCGCTCGTCATGAATTCGTCGAAATCCAACTCAGTGTCCGAACATCAGTGAGTAGCGGCGCTCGGTCTGCAGCGACTTGACGTCGGCGTTCAACTTTCGGAGTGCTGATGCTGTCCGGCAAAGGCAAAAAATCCTACCGCGCTTTGCCCGCACCACCCCAATTGAAACCAGAACCGAACTGCAGCGCCGGCGCCCACTTCACGCATGCCTGAAAACTCAACGCAGCGCCGCCGACGGCAAACAGAACCGGAATCAAAAAGTCTTGGCTCACACGGGTAAATTCAAAAACGAGCACCACCGCCGTAATCGGCATCTGCATCGAAGCAGCCAGAAACGCCGTCGCGCCGACAACGGCAAACGCGCCTGAAGAAGCGCCCGGCCAGAACAGACTCCACGCGCCACCGAGCACGATCGCCAACAACGCGCCATTCGCAAGCCCAGGCGTCAACAAGCCGCCTTCGGCACCCGCACGCAAACTACTCGCTGTGATCACCACCTTCAGCACCAGCAGCATCGCCGCGAGCGCCATCGTCAGGTTGCCATCGAACGCCAGTCCCGCAGGCCCTTTGCCATTGCCGAGCAACTGCGGAAAGTGCATCGCCAGCACGCCGATGATCGCGAAGTTCAACAACGACAACACGGGCAAACGCCAATCCTTGGGCGCCTCTGCGCGCGCGCGTTTCGTGAGTTCCGTAAAGCCCCACGCCGCAGCACCGAAAATCGGACCGCACACGACGGACCAGACGACGAGCGAGGTACTCACCGTCAACGACGGCACGAGATACTGATGCTCGTTGCCCAGACCGAATTGCGCGACCAGCGCCGCGACGGCCGATGTCACCGCAGCAGGCACCACAGCTTTCCAGCCAAACGTGCCCAACAGCACCTCGAGCACGAACACCGCGCCGCCGAGCGGCACGTTGTACACAGCGGCCAGACCCGCGCCCGCACCGCACGCAACCATGATCCGGCTCTGCTCGACCGATAAGCCCGCGCGGTGGGAAAGCCAGCCGGCCAGCGCCGAACCGATCTCGCGCGGCGCGACTTCGCGTCCGAGCGGCGAGCCGAGCGCCACCGTCACGATCTGCAGCAACGCATGCACGGTGGTGCTCAACACAGGCATACGTGGATCGTCGGATTTGACGGCCTGGCGAATGCTCACGAGCGGCCGCCCGAAGCGATACAGCAACCACCAGCCGAACCCGGCCACCAGTCCGCACATCATCAGGACGAGTACACGCCGCTCAGGCGATGCATCGGTGACACCTTCCAGGAAACTCTCGCTGCTGATTGCGTGCGTCACGCTGTAGCCGTATGCGAGGTGCTGAATACCGTGCAGCAGCAAGGCGAGCAACATGCCGCCGAAACCGGCCCCGATCCCCGTCAGCAACGTGACGACGGCCAGTGCAGCAAGTGGATTGCGCGCGCGGCGCCGTGACTCCGAAGTGATTGATTTGGCTGACATGATGCGTCGACAGAGGCGGAATTAATGGGATAGCGATCATCTTATTCCGCGTCGCAACATGAATCAAATTGCTTTTTCTACTCGACTGATGCGTCATGCGCATAGGTCAAACGCACCCACGTCCTCGTGTGCCCTCAGTTCATCGACACGAAAAACATCGACAGCACGCAAGCGACGCCGACGAACCACACCAGCGAGCGAAGCGGCGCCAGATTCGCCACATACAAAACCCCGTGCAGCACGCGCGCGACGACAAACGTAATCGCCAGCCAGTTGATCCACGGGCTCGAACCCGACCCGCCTGCCTGCCCTGCGACGACGATCGCTGCGGTGAACATCGCCAATGCTTCCCACGCGTTCTGATGCGCAGCGTGAGCACGCGCGCGCCAGCCTTGGAGGCCCGCGAGATAGGTGCGCGGCGCGGCATTGTCGTAGCGCTTGCTCACTTTCGCCAGCATGATCCACGGGAACGGCAGCACCACTACGATGAGCAGGCATAAATGCGGAATCGTCATTCGTCAGTCTCCTTGTATGCGCGGCACGAATGCCGCGAGCCGCTGTTATACCCGCCAGCATCCGCTGTCGCCAACCTGAATCCCGCGAGCGGCGCCTCTACAGACGCTCGAAACGAGGCAGTCAGATTGACCGGTTTACCCGCCTCGTAAACGCGAAGAAAAGCGCCAAAAAACATTACAAATAACAAACAATTCATCAAACGCGATTAATACAATAATTACATTAAGCCAACATTCGCCATGCGTTGAGATTCGCACCGGAATTCGCTCCAGGGATTAATACGGATAAACGCGGCATCTACCATGCAAGCGTTTAACGCTCGGCGTACACTCGCTCGAAGCCCGCGCTACGGGTCGCACGGGGCTGCAGAGCCGCCCGTCGTCAAACACGGGTTATTGGAGACTCAGGAGAACAATCAATGAGCTGGACACGGGAACAGAGAAACGTCACGATCGCCGCCTATCTGGGCTGGACTCTCGACGCATTCGATTTCTTTCTAATGGTGTTCGTATTGAAAGATATCGCGGCGGAATTCAATACAAAAATCCCGACGGTTGCCTTCGGCATTATGCTGACCCTGATAATGCGTCCAGTCGGCGCATTGATTTTCGGCTGGCTCGCTGACAAGTACGGTCGCCGTCCGACGCTGATGGTCAACATCGCGTGCTTCTCCCTGCTGGAATTGCTGTCCGGCTTCTCGCCTAACCTGACCACCCTGCTCGTGCTGCGCGCCTTGTTCGGTATCGCGATGGGCGGCGAATGGGGCGTGGGTGGCGCACTGACGATGGAAACCGTGCCGCCCAAGTCGCGCGGCATCGTCTCGGGTCTGCTGCAGGCCGGCTATCCGAGCGGCTACCTGCTCGCTTCCGTCGTGTTCGGCGTCTTCTATCAATACATCGGCTGGCGCGGCATGTTCTTCGTCGGCGTGCTGCCGGCGTTGCTCGTGCTGTACGTGCGAGCACACGTGCCGGAGTCGCCGGCCTTCAAGACGCTCGAGAAGAAAGTGCGCCCGGGTCTCGTCGCCACGTTGAAGCAGAACATCGGCCTGTCGCTCTATGCGATCGTGCTGATGACCGCGTTCAACTTCTTCTCGCACGGTTCACAGGATCTGTATCCGACCTTCCTGCGCGTGCAGCATGGATTCGACGCGCACACGGTGTCGTGGATCACGATCACGCTGAACATCGGCGCGATTTGCGGCGGCCTGTTCTTTGGCTGGTTCTCGGAGAAGATCGGCCGCAAGCGCGCAATCTTCATCGCCGCCCTGATCGCGTTGCCGGTGTTGCCGCTGTGGGCCTTCTCCACCACGCCTGTGCTGCTCGCAGCCGGCGCGTTCCTGATGCAGATCTCCGTACAAGGCGCATGGGGCGTGATTCCAGTGCACCTGAACGAAATCTCGCCCGATGAAATTCGCGCGACGTTCCCCGGTCTCGTGTACCAGCTCGGCAATCTGATCGCGTCGGTGAACGGCCCGCTGCAGGCGAGCGCCGCCGAAGCGCACGGCAACAACTACGCGCTGATCATGGCCATTGTGATCGGTATCGTGGCGGTGGTGATCGCCGCGCTGATTCCGTTCAGCCGCGAACGCCGCGGCATCGACATGACACAATCGGCGAAAGAGGTCGCGGCGAGCACCTAGGGAAGCCGCCTCGCGGCACAGCTTTAAGCGTTCGAACTAAACAGCTATTTCGCCGGCGCGTTATCGGGCACAATAGCGACAAAGACGGCTCGAACCGTCATAAAGCAGCATAAGCAGCACTGCAGGCGCCGGGTAAACGCAAAGCGGGATCACGCGAACCCGGCGCCAGAAAACAAACGCAAGGCCAAACACAGGTAGCAAGCAATACGAGGCCGTTCCGATTTCGATCGGAACGGCCTTTTTTATTTCCGCGCGGTTTGACGGGCCCGCGCACATTGGAAAAACGGACCTTCGTCAGGTCTTCTAGAGGAGTTAGTCCACACCGAGCCCTTGATCGCAGTCCCGATCCTTCTTTATCCTGAAAAAAACGGCTGTTTCAAATAGTCATTTGAATCGCTTGTTTGCGGGCCGGATGCCCGGCAACTGGGAGACGCAAAATGGCAGTTCGCACAACAGGCCGGCATGCCGGCGACACGAAGTCCCGCATCCTCGACGCCGCCGAAACACTTTTCATCGAATGCGGCTATGAGGCCATGTCCCTGCGCCAGATTACTTCGCGGGCCGAAGTGAATCTCGCGGCAGTCAACTACCACTTCGGCAGTAAGGAATCGCTGATTCACTCGATGCTGTCGCGCCGGCTCGACCGGCTCAACCAGGAGCGGCTCAAGCTGCTCGATCGCTTCGACCAGATGCTCGGCGCGCGTCTGACCTGCGAGCACGTGCTTGGCGCCATGTTCATTCCGGCGCTGCGGCTGTCGCGCGATCCGCGCGTCGGTGGCAAGGCGTTTCTGCGTTTGCTGGGGCGCGCCTACACGGATCCATCGTCGTTCATTCGCGACTTTCTGAATGCGCACTACGAATCCGTGGCGATACGCTTTTTCGATGCGTTCCAGCGTGCGCTGCCGCATCTGCCGCGTGAAGAACTCGGCTGGCGTCTGCACTTCGCGATCGGCGCGCTGTCCGGGGTGCTGGCCGGCACCGATACCGACAGCCTGATCTCGGAGTTCTCGCAGGGCAAGTCGATGAACGACCTGCAACTGATCGCACGTCTTGCTTCGCTCATGGTCGCCGCGTTGAAAGCGCCTCTGCCCGACGGCTCGCAACTGGCCACGTTCGCAGCCGTGCTGGGCGACGCCACGGAAGGAGGCGCCGAAGGTCTGACGGAAGGCGCGAATCCTGCTGCAGGTACGCAGCAGGCGTCGTGCGGGTTTGAATCGTCGGCACCAGCAGTCTCGGACGGTGAGCATCGCGGTGGCAGCGTGGAGGCGAGTTCGTTCCAGCCCGCGTTGCACGGCACGGCTTGAACCGAACGACGCGGGCGGCGCCGCGATGGGCCGTCCGCGTGCAAAAACATGAATGAATACCGCATATCCGAGCAGCACGTCTAAGTCCCGCACCTAAACAACGTCACGCTGTCGAATTGAAAAAACGACACGAAAAACGCAGCAGGGGCGCAACGCAAAAGCGTCCTGAGCACGCGACGTAGCAGCAACATCGCCAGTAGAAGATCAATAGAACGCGAGCCGTCCGCGACCCGTGGATGCGTCCGCACGCACCATCGAAACAGGAGGAAACGTCATGCCGTGGTTCATCCTAGTGTTAGTCATTGCCGCTCTCGCGCTCGTCTACATTCAGGCGCGCGCCTCATGGTGGCTTGCCTTCATGATCGTCTGGGTGGCTGCCGCGCATGTCAGCGGAGCAGCGGGGCCGGTGGCGACAACCTTGCTCGCGATCGTCTTCGTCCTCCCCGCCCTCGTCCTTACGATCAAACCGCTGCGCCGTACGTGGCTCACGAAACCCGTGCTCGACATTTTCCGCAAGATCCTGCCGGAGATGTCGCCGACCGAGCGTGACGCCATCGAAGCCGGCACCGTCTGGTGGGACGCCCAACTGTTCTCCGGACGCCCGCATTGGGACACGCTGCTCGGCTACGGGCCAGCCACGCTCTCCGCCGAAGAACAAGCGTTTCTCGATGTCGAATGCGAGCAACTCTGCGATCTCGCGAACGACTGGGAAACCAGCATGGTGTGGCAGGACCTGTCGCCGGAAACCTGGCAGTACATCAAGGAGCGCGGCTTCCTGGGCATGATCATTCCGAAGCAGTACGGCGGCAAGCAGTTCTCCGCTTACGCGCATTCGCAGGTCATCATGAAGCTCTCCACGCGCTGCTCGGCCGCCGCCGTTTCGGTGATGGTGCCGAACTCGCTCGGCCCGGCCGAGTTGCTGATGCACTACGGCACCGAAGAGCAGAAGAACCACTATCTGCCGCGCCTCGCTCGCGGCGACGATATCCCCTGCTTCGCGTTGACGAGCCCTTACGCGGGTTCCGATGCCGCGGCGATTCCCGATGTCGGCATCGTCTGCAAGGGTACGTTTGAAGGCCGCGAAACGCTGGGATTTCGCGTCACTTGGGACAAGCGCTACATCACGCTCGGACCGATCGCGACCGTGCTAGGCCTCGCCTTCCGCGCCCTCGATCCGGACCATCTGCTCGGCTCGGAGGAAGAGCCCGGCATTACCTGCGCGCTGATTCCGACCGACCATCCGGGCGTCAACATCGGCCGCCGTCACTGGCCGCTTAATGCCGTGTTCCAGAACGGTCCGAACTCGGGCAAGGACGTCTTCATTCCGCTCGACTGGGTGATCGGCGGCCGCGCGCAAGTCGGCAACGGCTGGCGCATGCTGATGGAGTGTCTCGCCGCGGGCCGCGCGATATCGCTGCCGTCGTCGAATGTGGGCATGGCGAAGATCGCCGTGCGCGGCACCGGCGCCTATGCCGCGATTCGTCGCCAGTTCCGCACGCCCGTCGGCAAGTTCGAGGGCGTGCAGGAAGCGCTCGGCCGCATGGGCGGCAATCTCTACGTGATGGACGCCGCGCGCCGCCTGTCGGCGCATGCAGTGGACCTCGGCGAAAAACCCTCGGTGATTTCGGCGATTGCGAAGTATCACATCACCGAACGCGCCCGCATGGTCATCAACGACGGCATGGACGTCGCCGCCGGCAAGGGCATCTGCATGGGACCGTCGAACTTCCTCGCGCGCGCCTATCAGCAGGTGCCGATCGCGATCACCGTGGAAGGCGCGAACATTCTCACCCGTTGCCTGATCATCTTCGGCCAGGGAGCGATTCGCTGTCATCCGTATGTGCTGAAGGAAATGGAAGCCACGCGTGAAACGGATCGCAGCAAGGCGCTGCGCGATTTCGATGCGGCCTTCTTCGGCCACGTGAGCTTCACGCTCTCTAACGTGGTGCGCAGTTTCGTTTATGGCGTCACGGGCGGCGCCTTCATCACCAAACCGCGCACGGCGTACGCCCCGCTGCTGTCGTACTATCGTGCAGCCACTCGCATCTCCACTGCATTCGCGTTGCTCGCTGATGTCTCCATGTTCGTGCTCGGCGGCGACCTGAAACGGCGCGAACGCATCTCCGGGCGCCTCGGCGATGTGCTTTCGCAGCTCTACCTGATCTCCGCAACGCTCAAGCGTTTCGAAGACGAAGGCCGTCAGGAAGAAGACCTGCCGCTGGTGCGCTGGGGCGTCGAAGATTCGCTGTACAAGGCACAGCATGCGCTCGACGGCGTACTCGCGAACTACCCGAACCGCCTCGCCGCGGGTCTCGTGCGCGTGCTGGCATTTCCGTTCGGACTGCCGCATCGCGAGCCGTCCGATCGCCTCGGCACCGAGATCGCGGAACTGATGCAAACGCCGGGCGCGGCACGCGACCGCCTCGTGTCCGACTCGTACGTGCCGCATCCGGATGTCGACGCGCTCGGCTACGGCGAGCTCGTATTCGAGCTGAACCCGCGCTTCACGGAGATCGACCAGAAACTGCGCGACGCGGTCAAACAAGGCCTGCTCGAACCGATGCCGCAGAGCCTGCCGCAACTGGCCGCGTGGACCGAGACGGCGCAACAGAAAGGCCTGATCGACGCCGACGATCGCCGCGTGCTCGAGGACTATGCACGGTATGGCGCGCAAGTCGTGAAGGTCGACGACTTCCCGGCCGACTTCGACATGCTCGCCAATTTGCAAAAGCGCAAGGACGCGCTCGAAAAAGCGCTGGAGCTCGCGGCCTGAGCACCTTGAAAAAAACATCCAGGCGGGGCACCCCCAGATGCCCCAAACTGGGTGCACACTGACACACGTTTGAAGTCCGCGATGGGACTTCCTTCGGAGCGTGGCCAGCGGAGCAACAAATAATATGAACGACTCTTACCTGAACTTCGTCAATTCGCCATTTGGCGCACGCCTCGCGCGCTCCTTAGGCTTACCGAAGCCCGAGGTGCTGCGCCGCTATCGTGCCGACCGTCCCGAGTTCGACGGACTGATCGCGATCGGCGCGGGCCGCGAACCGCATCTGCTCGACGCGCTCGCGAATCTCGTGGCGAACGTCGGCATGACCAGCGTGGCGCATGAAAGCGCGGGACTATGGGTGCCGCTCGCGAATCGCCATGGTCTGATGACGGGCCGTTTCGAACCGGCGGAGTCCGGTTCGCACGGCAAGCTCACCGCCCTGCTGTTCGATGCGAGCGGCATCGAAGACAGCAGCCAGCTCGAACCGCTGCACGGATTTTTCCACGATACGTTGCGCTCGCTCGGCAGGTGCGGCCGCATCATCGTGCTGGGACGACCGCCGGAAACCTGTGCGAGCCCACGCCAATGGACCGCGCAGCGCGCGCTCGAAGGCCTCACACGTTCGCTCGGCAAGGAAGCGCGGCGCGGCATTACCGCGAATCTGGTCTACGTGGAGCAAGGCGCCGAGAACGGCATCGAAGCGACGTTGCGCTTCTTTCTATCGCCACGTTCCGCGTATGTGTCGGGCCAGGTCGTGCGCATCAGCGTGCGCGCCGGCGCCGATGCCTTGCCGGCATTCGACTGGAATCAGCCGCTCGCGGGCCGGCGTGCCGTCGTGACCGGTGCGGCGCGCGGCATCGGCGCATCGATTGCGAGCGTGCTCGCCGCGGAAGGCGCACACGTGATCGGCATCGACATTCCGTCGGCGCGCGAGGCACTCGACTCGACCATGCGCCAGTTGAACGGCACCGCCCTCGCCTTCGACATCGCCGCGCCCGAAGCGCCCGCGCAGATCGCCGCGGCGCTCGACGAACAGGGCGTGGACATCGTCGTGCACAACGCGGGCATCACGAAAGACAAAACCATCGCGAAGATGACCGACGCCGCCTGGCAAAGCGTAATCGACACCAACCTGTCCGCGCAGGAGCGAATCGATGACGCCCTGCTCGCGGCAGGCATTCTGCGCGACGGTGGCCGCATCATCGGCGTGTCGTCAATTAGCGGCATTGCCGGCAATCTCGGCCAGACCAATTACGCCGCGTCGAAAGCCGGCGTGATCGGCCGCGTGCAAAGCATGGCGCCGCATCTGCGCGCACGCGGCATCACGATCAACGCGGTGGCGCCCGGCTTTATCGAAACGCAGATGACCGCGAAGATTCCGTTGACCATCCGCGAAGCCGGCCGCCGGATGAACTCGATGAGCCAGGGCGGCCAGCCGGTGGATGTCGCGCAGACCATCGCCTGGCTCGCGCATCCGGGATCGGCGGGCGTAAGCGGCCAGATCGTGCGCGTGTGCGGACAAAGCCTGATTGGAGCATGAGCATGGGTGAACCGGGTGATCCGTTCCGGGGTGGTCACGCAGCGGGCGCGGCCCGTCCGAAGACCGTCGTCATCGAGCAATTGCCCGCGCCGGCGAAGCTGTATGGCCGTGCGTTGTCCGGCATCGTCAAACGCGGCCGCGACACGCAACTGCCAGCGTTGCGCCTCGTACGTCCCGCGGTCGCCCTCGACCCCGGACCGATCTGGCGTTATTCGCGGGTCTGCGGCTTCATCCCCGAGCACGGCGTGCCGCTCACGTATCCGCATCTGCTGGCCTTCCCGCTGCATCTGCTGATGCTCACCGACCCGGCGTTTCCCTGGCCGGCGCTCGGCCTCGTGCATCTGGCGAACCATGTGCGGCTGCGCCGTCCGCTCACTTATAAGGACATGTTGCGCGTCGAGGTGGAATTCGGCGCGCTGCTGCGTCATGACAAGGGTCAGGCGTTCGTGCTGCATACCCGCATGTACCGCCGCGGCGAAGCGGTATGGGACGGCGACAGCGTCTATCTGAAACGCGGCGTGCCCGCGAGCGGCAGTCCGCTCGATCCGCTGGAGCTCGGACCCGATGCGTTGGAACGCATCTCGCGCTGGCAACTGCCGCCGCAACTGGGCCGCGACTATGCACGTGTGTCCGGCGATTACAACCCGATTCACCTCAGCGCGCTATCCGCGAAGGCATTCGGCTTCCCGCGTGCAATTGCACACGGCATGTGGACGTTGGCGCGCGCCGCCGCCGCGCTGCAACCGCCGAAACCGCTCGCCGAGGCTACGTTGAGTGCCGAATTCAAATTGCCGATGCTGCTGCCGGGCGAGGCGTCGTTGTGGAGCGCATCGCCCTCGCTGATCGAGCGCGACATCGAAGTACGCGACATTGCCGGAGAAAAACCGCATTTGCGCGGCCGCATGCAGTGGAAGTTGCTATGACACACGCACAGGTACGCGCAGGTTTTCGTCACAGTACGGGACTCGCCATTCGTCTCATTCGCACCGTTCAATAACCAGGGAACGACCCAAAGGAGCCAAGCATGTCCAACCCGCTGCCCGCCGTGCGCCGCGTCGCCATCATCGGCGGCAACCGGATTCCGTTTGCCCGCTCGAACACCGCTTACGCGACCGCGTCGAACCAGGACATGCTGACCTTCACGCTGCAAGGCCTGATCGACCGTTACAACCTGCACGGTGAACGTCTTGGCGAAGTGGCGGCCGGCGCCGTCATCAAGCATTCGCGCGACTTCAACCTGACGCGTGAATCCGTGCTGTCCACCACGCTCGCCAAGGAAACGCCCGCCTACGACGTGCAGCAAGCCTGCGGCACCGGGCTGGAAGCGGCGATTCTCGTCGCCAACAAGATCGCGCTCGGGCAGATCGAAGTGGGCATCGCGGGCGGCGTCGATACGACCTCCGACGCACCGATCGGCGTCAACGAGCGCATGCGCAAGATCCTGCTCGAAGCGAATCGCGGCAAGAGCACCGGCCAACGTGTCGGTGCGCTCGCCAAACTGCGGCCGGGCATGTTCTTCAAACCGCTTTTGCCGCGCAACGGCGAGCCGCGCACAGGGCTTTCGATGGGCGAACATTGCGAGCTGATGGCCAAGCGCTGGAACATCTCGCGCGAAGCGCAGGACGTGCTCGCTTACGAGAGTCATCGCAAGCTCACCGATGCGTACGCGCGCGGCTTCGTCAACGATCTGATGACACCGTATCGCGGCCTTGCGCGCGACAACAATCTGCGTTCCGACCTGACGCTCGAGAAACTCTCCGGTCTGAAGCCGGTATTCGATCGCGACGCGGGCACGCTGACCGCCGGCAATTCGACACCGCTAACAGACGGCGCTTCCGCCGTGCTGCTCGCAAGCGAAGACTGGGCAGCCAAACATGGCCTGCCGGTGATGGCGTATTTGAGCTGGTCCGAAACCGCCGCCGTCGACTTTTTCGACAAGAAGGAAGGCCTGCTGATGGCGCCCGCCTACGCCGTGCCGCGCATGCTGGCGCGCGCCGGACTCACCTTGCAGGACTTCGATCTATACGAAATTCACGAAGCCTTCGCGGCGCAAGTGTTGTGCACGCTCGCGGCGTGGCAGGATGACGAGTATTGCCGCACGCAACTCGGTCTGCCCGGGCCGCTCGGCGCGATCGATCGGACAAAATTGAATGTGAATGGCAGCTCGCTCGCCACCGGCCATCCGTTTGCCGCCACGGGCGGCCGCATCGTCGCCGGACTCGCAAAGATGCTCGCGCAACTCGACAAGCCGGCCGGCACCGCGCGCGGACTGATTTCGATCTGCGCGGCGGGCGGCCAGGGCGTGGTGGCGATTCTGGAACGCTGAGCGTCGCGCGTGTTTCAACGAATACCTTATTTCGAAGGCTGCAGCAATGACCGCTTTGATTGCCGCCTTGATGACTTCAATGACTGGCTGCAAGACCAGCATACAAACCGATGAAGCGATTGCTTCAGGAGACGACCGATGACCCAGCCCACGCAAGTCCCGCTCTCGCCCGCCGCCGGATCCACACCGTTCGCGAATGCAGCGGACCCGGCGCCCAGTCAGGCAGCGAATCGCGCGCCCAACACCGACGGCATCTGGTACGCGTCCTATCCTGCAGACGTCCCGCATGAGATCGACGTCAACCAGTACGAATCGGTCGTGCAGTTCTTCGACGAATGCATCGCGAAGTTTCGCGAGCGCGTTGCGTACGTGAGCGTCGGCGCGAACATGACGTACGGCGAACTCGGCCGCAAGGCGGCCGCGTTTGCCGCGTATTTGCAAAGCATCGGTGTGAAGCCCGGCGAGCGCGTCGCGATCATGCTGCCGAATACGTTCCAGTATCCGGTCTCGCTGTTCGGCGTGCTCAAGGCGGGCGGCGTGGTGGTCAACGTAAATCCGCTCTACACGGTGCGTGAACTCGCGCATCAGTTGAAGGACAGCGGCGCGCAAACCATCATCGTGTTCGAGAACTTCGCGAAGACCGTCGAAGACGCGCTGCCCGGCACCAAAATACAGAACGTTATCGTGACGGGTCTCGGCGATCTGCTCGCCGACGGCCTGAATCTGAAGGGACGTCTGCTCAATTTCATGCTGCGCCATGTGAAGAAGATGGTGCCGGAATACAAGCTGCCGAAAGCGGTGCCGCTGCTCGACGCGCTCTCGATCGGTTACACGCGGCCGCTGACGCCCGTGCGTCCCACGCACAACGACATCGCCTTCCTGCAATACACCGGCGGCACCACGGGTGTGGCCAAAGGCGCGATGCTCACGCACAGGAACATCATCGCCAACCTGCTGCAGGCGAAGGTCTGGTCCGAGGGGCAGTTGAGCGGCGACATCGAAACGGTGCTCACGCCATTGCCGCTCTATCACATCTATTCGTTGACGGTGAACGCGCTGATCTTCATGGGCCTCGGCGGACGCAACATCCTGATCGCCAATCCGCGCGACATGAAGCGCGTGATGATGATCATCCGTCACGAGAAATTTACCGGCATCACCGCGGTGAACACGCTCTACAACGCGTTCCTCGACAACGAAGAATTCTGCAAGCGCGACTTCTCGAACCTGAAACTCGCGATGGCCGGCGGCATGGCCACGCAGAAGTCGGTCGCCGATCGTTTCAAGGCAGTCACCGGCAAACCGATCATCGAAGGCTATGGGCTGACCGAGTGCTCGCCGATCGTGTCGATGAATCCGGTAGACCTGACCAATCTTCGCGACTTCGAAGGCTCGATCGGTTTGCCCGCGCCGTCCACGCAAGTACGTTTCAGGAAAGACGACGGGTCGTGGGCAAACATCGGTGAAGCCGGCGAACTGTGCGTGAAGGGCCCGCAGGTAATGAAAGGCTACTGGAATCGTCCGGAAGAAACCGCCAAGGCGATCGATGGCGACGGCTGGCTCGCTACCGGCGACATCGGCGTGATGGATTCGCGCGGCTTCATCCGCCTGATCGACCGGAAGAAAGACATGATCCTGGTGTCGGGCTTCAACGTCTATCCGAACGAAATCGAAGACGTGATCGCGATGCTTCCGGACGTGCGCGAAGTCGCCGCAATCGGCGTGCCCGATGAGGCGCAAGGCGAGCGCGTGAAGGTATTCATCGTCAAACGCAACCCGTCGCTGACCGCGGACCAGGTGATCGCCCACTGCCGCAAGAACCTGACAGGGTATAAGGTGCCGAAGCTCGTCGAATTCCGGGACGAGCTGCCGCAAACCAATGTCGGCAAGATTCTGCGCCGCGCGCTGCGCGACGAGGAACTCGCGAAGCAAAAACCTGCCTGACAGGCAAGGCGCCTGGCACCATGCCTTGCGCCATCCTTTCGGAGAGATTCATGAAGCACAGCATGTCCGCACGCTCACGCCGCTCGCCGGCCTTCATGCGCCTCGCACGTTTTTCGTCGGAGACCGCCATGTTGGGCGCGTCTCTCGCCGCTTCATGGCGTGCGGGTTCGTCACGCGGACTTCTGATCGGCGCGCTGGTGGCCAGCGTCGCCGCTCTGGCAACGCCAGCGGCGTTCGCGCAGAACGACGACACGCCGCCCGCGCTCGACACCGCTAACGCCGTCAAGGCGCCCACCACGCCCTCCTCGCAGGTCGGCAAGCTCACGCTCGATCAGCAAGTCAAGTGGCTGCGCGCTGCGCAACAGAGCGGCGCCATGGAAAAACTCGACGACGCGCAACTGGTCGCCCTGTTCCAGTCGCTCGATCCGCTTGCGTTACCGCGCTACATCAAGGAAGGGCCAAACGGTTTTCCGTCATATGAGTTAACCATGTCGCGCTCGGAACGCATTCACGGCCAGTGGCCCGACAAGCCCGATCACATGCTGGTGCGTATCGCCCACGATCCGCTGCGAATCTACGCAAAGTGGCTGCCCGACGGCGCGCACGCCGGCCAGGAAATCATCTACGACGAGTCCAAACGCACCGACGAAATGTATGGTCACCTCGGCGGCATCATGAACGTGATGCCGCTGTGGACCTCGCTGACCGGTGCGCTCGCCCGTGCGCAATCGAACCACCAGGTGCGCGATCTCGGCACCGAGTACATTGCTGGCCAGTACCTCTCCGAAGGCAAGAAATACATCGAGGCCGGCTTGCCGCGCTCGACTCAGGTGGAAGTGAAAACGATCGACGGCGTGCGCGTGGTCGCCTTCACCTTCGAAACGCCGAACGGCCAGCCGCAGTTCTATGCGAAGAAAGAAACGCTCGGGCTGGATCTGCGGCATCCGTATTTCCGCACCGTCGAGTCTTATGACAACGACGGCAAGATCTTCGAGAAGATCGTCTTCGAAAGCATCACGCCGAAAACGTTCGACGACTCCACCTTCGATCCAAAGAACAAGGCTTATAAGTTCTAGGGTGCTAGCGGATAAGGCGCGGCGTCAGCGCGAAAGCGACATGCGCGACGGGCCCCGCGCCCTGCTCGTAGCTGTGCTCGACCAGTTGGCCCACGCGGGTGGCAAGCTCCCTGAGCACGAAGTAATCGGATACGCGTGTGAGGCCGATCAGCGACGCTGGCGATTGCCCGGACGTCTGCCCGAATCGCAGTGCAAGTGTCGTGTACCAGAGCGCGCCGATGTCGTCACCGGCTTCGAAGACGGGCAGCTTCATGTGTGCCACGTAGGCGGCGAATGCGGGGCCGCCGGCGAGCGTGGAATCGATCACGGCAAACGTATCGTGGCGAGCGGCTGCGTCAGCGAGCCACGGCCACACGCCCCCTGCCGCGGTCGAGAGCCATGCACCGGTCATCATGAAAGCGCGTCGGTCCATTTCCTGTTCACCTCACTCACTGACTCACTCGCCTCACGTATAACCCCGCCGGTCGCGCCATGCCGCCGGCCAGATCCCCTGCTTGCCCGGCGCGAGAATGCCGTTCGGGTCGAGTGCGTCCTTGATCGTTTCCGAGAGCCGCAGCAACGCGCCGTCGTTGAAACTGTACTGCGCCGCCGCGAAATCCATATACGCGAGATGCGCGCGATATTCGCCGTAACCCGCCGCGCGCGCATCGCTCATCAGCGACCGCAATAGAGCACCGGCCTGCTCGACCTGATTCGCGTCGTCGCGGTCGAAGATCGCCGCGAAGATGTGATGCAGATGACGCACGCCCGCTGTAAAACCGCCGTAGTAATCGAAGCCATATTCCGCCGCGCGCGTCTTGACCATCGTATATTGGCGCAGCGCGTCGCGGCCGGTCGCTGGGCACACCGGTGCGAAGTCCACATGCGCGCCCGCGCCGCCGCGCCAGTCGAGCATGCGAAACGCGCTCATCGCGGGGATGCCGGCCAGGTTGCGGTCGCCGCCCGCGGTGGGTTGCGCATCGCCCTTATAACGGACCGCTGACAGTTTCGCCTGTGGCACGCGGGCGAACGCGCGCTGCACGATCGCATAACGCGCGTCGATCACTTCAGGCGTGCCGTATAGCGCGAAATGCAGATTCCAGCGGCCCACGTTCAGCTTGTCGAGCATGGCGGCCACCGCGCTTTCGGGCATCGCGCCTTTACCTTCATACCACTGTTGCCGGGCCGACAGTCCCGCGGCCCGGCGCAAACCGCCTTCGATCACCGCGTTGTTGCGGATCGTTTCATCGAGCCGCAATGGCCGCAAAATATCGACGATCGTTTCGAGGTCCTCTTCGTGCCGGAACTGGATTTCGCCGAGCAGATATGCGGGCGGCGCGGGCATTAGCCAGACACCGAGCTTGGTGACGATGCCGTAGTTCGATTGCATGAACATCGCATCGAAGGAAGGTCCAAAGCCCGGTTGATACAGTTGCCACGCGGTGCCGATTTCGATTCCGCCCATCCCGGTTCGCAACACGTCGCCGTTGGCGAGCACCACTTCCATGCCGCACTGCGTCGCCGCGTGATCGCCGTACGCGGTATAGCCGAAGCCGCGCTCGAGCGTATTGCCGACCACGCTGCCCCAACCCGCAGCAGGCGGATCGACCCAGAGCTTGTAGCCCTTTTCGCGCAGATGCGCATAGAGATCGAAGTAGCTGACGCCCGGTTCGACCAACGCGTAGGCGAGCGTCTCGTTCACTTCGATGATGCGATTCATCCGCTGCAGATCGAGCACGACTGAACCCGCCAGTCGCGGTGCGGCGCCACCGTATGCGAAGTTGCGTCCGGTCGAGACTGTCCACAACGGAATGCGAAATTGATTGGCAATCCGCAACACTGCGCGAATCTCGTCGACCGATGCGGGAAACAGCGCGGCCGACGCGGAAAACGCTTCGCGCTCGCCGGGCGCGAACGGATCGAGGTAGGAGGCGAGCCCGGCGGCCGAGGTCACCACGTACGACTCGCCGACGATCGCGCGCCAGCCGGCGAGCGCGCGATCGAACCCGGCGGCGGAAACTTTCGGCGGCAAGCTACGCGTCAAGGCATCTCCTTTGCGGCGATACGTGTGTGCGGCGGCAAGCTAGCGGTGCATCCCGCCACCGCCGTGCGACATGCCATGCGACATGCCGCCCCACATGTGTGCCGACCCGCCGCCGTGCCAGCCACGCCCACCCATTCCGTACGATCCGTGCACATAATGCACGTGATCCATGTGATGAAAATGATGAAAACGGTCGACGAAGATGACCGATACGCCACCAAACAACACCGGCGGCCCCCAGTACCACGGATCGTAGTAATACGCCGGCGCCGGCGCCATAGCCTGTGCGGCGGCATCGTCTTCGACGATCTGCCAGCTGCCGTCAGGCTGCTGGCACGCGCGGCCGCTGACCTGCTGCATGACGCCGTCGATTTCCGCCTGGCCCACCACAAAACGGCAGGTCGACGTGTCAGTCGACGGCGCATTCGCATTCGCATCCGATTGCGCTTCGACCGGCGCCGCGTAAACGGCGCACAGGCACAGACACGCTACGCCGAAACGCAGCCGCGTGCCGAACTGATGAGAAGTAAGCATGATTTCGCTGCCTCGACGCGCCGGCGTTGCGACTCGCAAAAAGCGTGTCGACACCGTAAAGACCCCGTCGGTTTGCCTCGCACGAGACCCTGCCGTACCAGCGTGCTTGCAAGGAGGAACAGCATGATCCTGCATCGAGTAAACGTTGCGCCGCGCGACGCTATTCCGACTGCGCGCGCGAACGCACGGCGTTTCTGTTACCGCGTGTTGCAGGGGAATCCAATGGGGGTGCTCGCCGTGCGCTCAGTGCTACTGCCAGGCCTCCGGCTTGCCGCCTAGCGCGCTGCATACTTCGATGGCAATCGAGCGCAACTTGTCTTCCGAAATCGGCCCGGATAACGCGTAGCCCATGCGGTCGCTGACCCAGTAGAAGGTCCGGCGGTTACCGTCGCGGAACAGGCGGAACGCGGTTTCGTCGCGAGCAATTCCGGTGATGTACAACGTGAGGCGCGCGCCGCTGGTATTTTCGTACATGAACTGCGCGGCCGGTCCTGCTTCGCCGGGCAACAGACGCCCACCCACCAGCGAATAACCGTACTCCTGCAACGACGGCACCGAGAGCGGCCGGTTCAGGCGTTTGGACAGCCAGTTGATCAGATGCTCTTCCTCGTTCGCGGCGACTTCTACGGGATGACGCCGCTCGGGCGTGTACACCGCGTAGGCGATATCGGCGCGTTCGGCAAAGCTCGGCGGCTGGCCGCCCAGACCGTTCCACGCGCCGCCCGTCAGACGCGGGGCGAGCGGCCCCAAGGCGAGCGCAATTCCCGCGCCGGCTGCGAGCCAGCACGCCGCGAGACCGACGCGCTGCCACCACGGCGTCGGCCGCCGCACCACGATGAAGGCCGGCTCGTCGTCCGCGTCGCTCTGTCCGGCGCTTGGTCCGACGCGCTCGCTGCGTTCGCTGCGCTGCGGCGCACCACACAGCGCCTGCAGCGCCGCTTTTTGCGCGCGCCACGCCGCGACTCTGGCGGCAGCCTGCGGCTGCTGCGCCAGTTGCGCCTCGATCGCGGCGCGCTCCCCAGCCGGCAATTCTCCGTCGACAAACGCCGACAGCGCCCGCAGATCGGGCTCCTCAGGCAAGCTGGAATCGTGGTCGTTATTCATCACGGATTTCTCACTACTTTCAGCGGCGGGACTTTTCGCGCCAACCCCACAGCGCCCCCTTCAAGCGGCCCCTCCGTCATCAGCACGCGCATGTGTTCCCGCGCGCGCGACAGCCGCGACATCACCGTGCCGATCGGCACGCCGAGCGCTTTCGACGTTTCCTGATAAGACAGTTCCTCCACGCAAACGAGCAGCAGCACTTCTCGCTGCTCGACCGGCAGGCAATACAGCGCCCGCTGCAGATCACGCAACACCAGACCGTCGACCTCGCCATGCGGCGCTTCGAGATTGCGCCACGGCGCGCTTTCGTCGTCAACGGCAATTTCGCGGCGGCCGCGCAACTGATCGATGTAAAGATGCCGCAGAATCGTCAGGAGCCACGCACGCAGGTTGCTGTTCGGACGGAACGCCGACCAGCGCGCGAGCGCGCGCTCCGCCGTATCCTGCACGAGGTCGTCGGCCCAGGCGCGGTCTCCCGTCAGTGCGCGCGCGTAGCGGCGCAACTGCGGGAGCCACGAAATCACTTCCGCTTCGAAACTCACCCGGCGTGGCAATGCTCAGTAGCCGCCGCCACTACTACTGTTACCGCTGGCGCCCGAAGCGCTGCCGTCAGTGGTGCAGCCGCTCGTTGCGAGCGAGCCGAGCGCGAGCGCCAGCAGCACGAAGGTGGCGGAAAGAATGCGGGATACTTTCATGGTCAGTCTCCTGATGAGCGCCCGGCCGGCGCCTGCGAACCGGGGATCCGATCGGCCACGTGCGAAATGCAACGCTGCCATGTCTGACTTAACGTGGGCAGGCTGTGTTTTATTCCATGTGTAGCACCGGCACGAGCTATCTTTTTCCGCCGCCCCGTTCGGGCGCGCCGAACGGGGCCGATGAAGGCGCTATTCGTCGGCAGATTCGTAACTCAACGTTACAGCTAATAGTTATCAGATGCTTATGTCCGCGCAAGCCGTTATAGTGGACGCAGTTCGCCCGCCGACGCGTTCTGCCCCCACACAGGGTAGAATCGCGGCGAACAACCGTCTTTCTAACCTGAATTGTCCATGGCTTCCGCAGAATCGCATCCGCAAAACGACTTCATGAACGCTGCGCGCAAAGAACGAAAGCGCGTCGAGATCTATCTTGTCAACGGCATTCGCCTGACGGGGTGCATCGAGTCGTTCGATCAGTATCTGGTGATGCTGCGCACGCCTGTCGGCCTGCAAGGCATCTACAAGCGCGCGATCTCGACGATCCAGCTCGACACCGGCACGCGTCCGGCGCCGCGCGCCGGTGGGCGGCCTTCGCACGGCGAGCACACCACGCGTGGCCCGCACGGTTCGCGTGAACCGCGCGATCACCGTGAGCCGCGGGAACCGCGCGAATCATATGGCGCGCCGTCTTCGGATCGCCCTGCGTCCGACCGTAGCAGCAGCACGTCCGACGGTCCGGTGGTCGTAACACGCCGCCGGCGTCTGTTCGGCACGGGCGGCGGCGACGGTGGCAACCATGGTGGCGGCAATCATGGTGGTAATGGTGGCACCGGCGGTGGCACCAGCGGCGGCAACGAATAAAGCGCCGTTTTGGCGGCCGGCTACTCCGACGGATAGCCGAGCCGCTGCAAGATTTTCTCTAGCCGCATCACCTGCAATTCCGTCAGCTCGAATCCGCATTTGACCGCCAGCACGCGGCGGCGCCAGTACACGGCGTCCAGCATGCGTAGCGCCGGTTGCCGTGTTGCCCAATCCAGATGTTCCAGTTCGGCTTCCACCACGTGTGACGCGTTGAAGCGCTGCGCGCGCGCCGGTTTTTTTCGGTCCATGTCGTTCGCTGCCTAGTTGTTCGCTGCTTCTGTTTGCTCCCCTCCCGAGCTTGAACGTTGCCCGTTCACGGTATGCCGTGGTTTTTTTGCCGGGCTGTTTGGCCGGCGGGTGCTTTTGTTGTCAGGCGACATTCGGAGAACGACTTGATGCGGGTTGGTTTTAAGTTTTGTTTTTTGCCTGGTGGTTTCTGGTTTCTGTTTTTTTTGGGGTTTGAAGGAAATGCTTACGGTGAGAGGTTGTTCGGCTGATGCTCGGCCGGGGTTGCTTTGCGCTATGCTGGGTTGTTGAGTCTCTTCTCGTGGAGTACGTCATGACCAAGTCGAAGCAGCATGCAACTCATCCGAAGGAAGCGGTGCGGCCGCCCGCTCAGTCCGCCGATAGTCGGCTCGATGAGGCTCTCGAAGAAAGTTTTCCTGCTAGTGATCCGATTGCAGTTGATATGAGTGAGCCGCGGCACCCGGCTGTGGATGAAGTGCCTTCGGCGGGGAAGAAACGGCACTAGGTTTTGGGTTTTTCCTTCGCGGGGCGCGTGTTTTGGTGGGGCGCCTGGGGTTTTGGCCTTTCCTTGTTTTGTTAGTGGTCTATTAGCGTTGCCCCTGTGCGGGGCG